>CAZACO010000171.1:0-7673 GCA_964483185.1 uncultured Desulfobacteraceae bacterium | reverse complement strand
GAGTTGGGGGGTAACCTTGCCCAGATCTTTGTTCAACTGTTGGAGGGGGAAAAGCGCGATGTGAGTGCCGTGGAACTGGTCAAGATGTGGCGGAAGAAGGTGGGTGTCACTCCTGAAGCCGAATCCGTTACCTTTAACAGTGAACTCTTCAGCGCAGGGAATCCGGTGGAGGTTCATCTGTCATTGGACGATCATGACCTGCTCCTGGCTGCGGCTGATGATCTCAAGGCAGAACTCGCCAACTACCCCGGCACATTTGACATCAGCGACTCCTTTCTCCCCGGAAAGGAAGAGATGCAGCTGAAACTCAAGCCTGCCGCACGCAGTCTCGGCCTGACCCTCAACGACCTTGCCCAGCAGGTGCGCCATGCCTTTTACGGGGCCGAGGCCCTGAGGCTTCAGCGAGACCAGGATGAGGTAAAGGTCCTGGTGCGCTATCCTGATGAGGAACGGAAATCCTTAGGCGATGTCAAGGAGATGCGGATTCGGACCTCGGGGGGAAAGGAGGTGCCGTTCAGTCAGGAGGCCGAGGTGAAAATGGAACAGGGATATGCCTCCATCCAGCGAGCCCAGCGCCTTCGCGTGGTCAAGGTCACCGCGGATGTGGATGAGTCCGTTACCAATGCAAACGAGCTGAGGATGGATGTCGTGACCCGGGTGCTCCCCCGGTTGATGCATAAATATCCTGGGCTGAGATACTCCATTGAAGGTGAGGGCAAGGAACAGGCTGAGTCCATGTCTGACGTGGTCTATGGGTTTGCGATCGCCCTCTTCTGCATCTACGCACTTTTGGCGATCCCCTTCAAATCCTTTTCGCAGCCCTTCATTGTCATGGCGGCCATCCCTTTCGGGATCGTGGGCGCCATTGCGGGGCACCTCATCATGGGGCTCAATCTCAGCCTGCTGAGCCTGTTCGGAATGGTGGGACTTGCAGGGGTTGTGGTCAACGACTCACTCGTCCTGATTGACGCCACCAACCGGCTTCGCGAGGAAGGGGCCAGCGCACGGGAAGCGATAACCCGGGCAGGGGCGCTTCGTTTTCGGGCCATCATCCTGACCTCTCTGACCACATTTGCGGGGCTGATGCCGATGATCCTGGAAAAAAGCCTCCAGGCCCAGTTCCTGATCCCGATGGCCGTCAGCCTCGGGTTCGGAGTCCTCTTTGCCACCGGCATCACCCTCCTTCTGGTCCCCTGCGGCTACGTGATCCTGGATGACCTGCATACCCTGCTGAACTTACAAAAGCCGGAGAACGCCGCTCATGTGAAACCGGATGCTTGAAACCGGATACGGATGACGCGTGAATCTTGACACCTGACACCATAGCCTTACGCCTTGCGCCTTCAGCATGTGCCGCGGTTGCCCTGGTGTCCGATCCGGTCACGGGACGTTTCGGTTTCGTGATTGAAGGCGCCTATCGGGCCGCAGCTGTCCGCTCCGACATCCGTTTCGCTGTATCCCCCCAGATGATGCACCCCGTGGGACACACGGAACTGCAGGCCGGGGCCTGGTTGTTGGCAAGCCTGTCCACGCAAAGATCGCATTTGACGGCCACTTCCGTTTCCGCATCAAACTGCATGGCGCCAAAGGGACACGCATCCAGGCATTCCCGGCACCCGATGCAGGCCTCCCTGTCGATCCGCACGATACCCTGTGCGTTTCGGGAGATGGCCTCCACGGGACAGGCCTCGATGCAGGGGGCCTTGGTGCAGTGATGGCAGTAAATCGGTGTAAAGGTGTGTGATCTTTCGATCACCCGCACGAGCCGAGGCCCCACACCGAGGCCGTGCTCCTGCTTGCAGGCGATTTCACAGGCATGGCAGCCCATGCACTCTTTTTTCACAAACAGCAATGAGACCTTGTTCATCTTTGCCTCCTATTCCTTTTCATGACACCCCATACCTCTCCGGCACGCCGTTTCACGGGGAAGACCTATCTTCAGGTGCGCGTTCCAACGTCTTCCATCGATCCTCGGACGCACCGGACGTAATAGGGATTTTCTTTGGCGTAGCTCAGCACGTACGCGCCGTCATACATCACGATCCAAGCGTTCCTCGTGTCCTCCCCGAAGGTCGTTGCTGACCAGTAGGACAAGGTGTCCGGGAAAGGGACCTCCTCACGCATCACCGGCCGATACCGCGCCCGGTCCAGCAGGGTTTCCAGTTCCCTGGCCGTGGGCAGACGCCAATCGTCCTTCCCGTCCAATGAAAGCCTTTCGGCATATCGCCGTGCCCCCTGCCAGTGCATCTCCCCGGGAGATCGGCACTGCCACTCCAGACCGGTAAGGGGATCCGTCCATGTGGCCATATCCCCACTCCCTGGTTCCAGGTGTTCGCCTTCCATATTCACTCGAACCCCCGGGACGTCATCCATCCCATTGCGGAATCGTCGCCTCCCCCTCCTCCACCGGGTAGATGTTGCAGAGACAGCACCTCAGGTTCGTGGACCCGATGGCAGGATCCATGCTTTCATGGGAATTGTCCATGAGGAGATTGATATTGGAGATGTCCCAGCCGTGGCCGGGATCCTTGATCTCCGGATACCACCAGCCATGCTCGGCCACAATCACCCTGGGGTCGATTCCATCGTTCAGCTTGGCCCGCTCCATAACGCGACCCCTGGGGGACTCGATCCATACCCAGTCGCCTTCCTTGATGCCGACCTTCCCGGCCGTCTCCGGATGGATCTCTACAATTGGATCGGGGCGGATCTCCCTCAACCACGGGATCATGCGGTTTGCCGAGTGAAAGAAGGTGGGCGTTCGAAGACCCGCGTTGAGGATATAGGGGAACGTGTCCAGGAGTTCGGGCGTGGAGGCCGGACTCTCCGGGAGTTCCGTGTACTTGGGAATCGGATCAAACCCCCATTTGTCCAGGGTCGTGGAATAGAGTTCCACCTTTCCCGTCTTCGTGGAAAACCCCCGCTCTTTGTACTTGTAGTAGACCATCTCCCCTTGCAGATACCCCTTCTCCTTGAATTGCTCCCATGTCAGGCCTGAGGGTTCCAGGAGGTAGTCCAGGGCGTCCTCCACCGTATCCCACCACTCCTGGCCCATCCGCTTGCCGAGTTCCTGGAAGATCTTGTGGTCCTGCCACGCCTCTCCGATCTCCACGCACTTCTGCCGGGCCACGACGAACCCGTGCCGTTTCCAGTTGTCGGCCACATGATTCTGCTCCAGCCATGTCCCGGCAGGCAGAAAGATGTCAGCCAGTTCCGCCGTGGGCGTCATGAAAAAATCGATCACGGCGAGGAACTCCAGCTTCTTCAGGGCCTCGTAGGCCTCTCTGGCGTTGGCCCGGGTCACTACCGGATTGGTCCCGCACAGGAGACCTGCCTTCAAGGGATAGGGCTTCTCCGTCAGGATGGCCTCCCAGGCCACCTTGGGGGTAATGAAGGCCACCCGGGCGCCGAGTTTATAACGATCCCCCCCCAGCCTCTTGGCCCACTGCTCCGGCGAGAGATCCCTGTGGCGGGAGAATTCGGCCACGGTCCGCGTAGGCGGATTGACATATAGGACGTTTCCCCCGGGGGCGTCCAGGTTCCCGGTCGCCGCCATCAGGCCCGTCATGATGCGCGTGCAGTCGGCGCAGTTATTGGTCTGCTCCGTGGGGACCCCCCAGTGAATGCAGGCCGGTTTGGTCTTGGCGTACATCCTGGCGGCCTTGCGGATCAGTTCCTTGTCCACCCAGGTGATCTCCTGTACCTTCTCGAGGGGGTATTCCTTGACCCGCTCCGTAAAGGCATCCCAGCCATGGATGTAGTTTTCCACAAACTCCTTGTCGTAGAGTTCCTCTTCGATGATCACGCTGTGAAACCCCATGGCAAGGGCCGCGTCCGTTCCCGGCCGAAGCTGCAGCCACATGTCCGCCTTCTTGGCCACGAACCCCTTTCGAGGATCGATGCAGATCAGCTTGGCGCCATTCTTCAGTGCCCTCCAGAAGGTCATCCCCTTGTACTCATCCGGATTGGTCCACTGGGGATTACAGGCCCACATGACAATACACTTCGGCCCACCCGCGTAATCGCAGATAGGCAGATTGCCGACGGTAATCAGGGTGGACGCCACCCTGGATACATAGCACATGTGCCCCGCCGTGAGGACGTTGGGGGTCCCCAGCTGATTGGCGAAACGATACAGGTGGCTTTCGTAGTCCCGGCCCGTCCCCTGGCCCACCACGATGGACTCGGGGCCATATGACTCGATCACCGCCTCGAATTTCTCCTTGATGGTATCCAGAGCCACATCCCAGGTGATCCGCTCCCACCCCTTCTCCGTCTTCTTCATCGGGTGGAGGATCCGGTCCGGGTGATAGGCCAGCTGCGTGACCGACAGACCCTTGCTGCACAACGTGCCGTTGCTGATGGGGGAATCCGGATCCCCTTCCACCTTGACCACCTTGCCGTCCTTTACGTGAGCGATGACCCCACAGCCCCCGTGACACTGTCGGCAGGCCGTGCGAATCTTTTTTACCTCTCCCATTGCAAACCTCCTTGGTCCAAGGGTTATTCTTCCATTTCGGCGATATCCGAGATCCCGTATCTCAGTGCATGGGTAAAACTCAAGATGCACCGAACGTTCTTCTCAATGACCGGGGCGGCCCCTCCCAAGGCCCCCAGTTCACGGGCAAGCGTTTCCATCCCATCGATCTTGGCCTTCATCTCCCGGAGCACCGAATACGCCTCCTTCCCCATTACGCCCCACCTCCCTTCGCGTCCCTCAAGTCCTTGAATCTCTTGGACTTGAGGGTGTACCTCGGAAGTTCTCCCGGTTTCACGGGTCTCACGAGGAATCTCAGGTTGCTCTTGATCTTCAATCGTTCAGCGATTCTCCCTGCCAGGTCTTTCCCGGCGAGTTCCCCCAGCTCCTCCCTGGGTTCCACTCGAAGCGAAATCTCGTCCATGACCCCCTTGCGCTCCACCACGATTTCATATTCCATTACTTCCGGGAATTCGGCCCTCAAGACCTCCTCCACGGTGACCGGTGTGAAGAGGACGCCACGGATCTTGCGCAGGTCGTCCGTCCTGCCGGCCACCTCCTCGATCTTCATGGAGGTCCGGCCGCACCCGCATCCGTCCTTGCCGCGCCTGACCACATCCTTGGTGTTAAACCGGACCAATGGAAAGGACCGCCGGCCCAGGGGAGTGACAACGGCGACGCCCAGTTCCCCCTCGGCCACCTCTCTCTCCAGGGTTTCCAGGTCAAGGATCTCCACCAGGAAAAAGGGCTCCATAATGTGCATCCCCCTCCGCTCGCTGCACATGGCGGCCCATGCGCAAGGCTCCGTGCCCCCGATGTGATCGTAGACCTCGGCCCCCCAGCACGCCTCCAGTTTTAGGCGGGTGGCATCGGGCAAGGGTTCACCGGCACAGAGCATCCGATCAATCCCCATGGCCCTGGGGTCCAGATCCATCTTCTCCGCGATCTCCGCCAGATGAAGCCCATAGGTTGGGGTGTTCAGGAGGGCGGTGGCCCGCACTTCCCGGATCTTGTTGATCCGACCTTTGGTGTCCAGAGCGCCCCCGGGGATCACGGTGCAGCCCACCTTTTCCGCGGCGTAATGGCCCTCCCAAAAGGCCACATACACGTTGTATCCGAAGGGGATGAAGACCCGGTCCGTTTCCCTGAAGCCGGCCATCCACAGGATATGGCACCAGACCTCAATACGCCACTGCCAACTCTCATAGCTCTCGGGCACGTAGACCGGCGTCCCGGTCGTACCCGATGTCTGGCGGAAGGCGGAAACCTCCTCAAGCGGCACCCCGAGAAGATCCCCGAAAGGAAACGGATCCTTATCGGCCTGGGCGGTGCGCAGCTCTGCCTTGTCGATGAGCGGCAGTTTTCGAACATCCCCCAGGCTCCGGATATCCGCCGGGTCAATCCCTTTGTATTTCTCTCGATAAAGGGCGGAATGGTCTTTGACATAGGCGACCATCCTCCGAAAATTCGCTAACTCGGCGGTCAGGAGTCTTTCCCTGGGCAGGGTCTCGACGAATGGATTCCAGTACTTGCGATCCGGATCGATCATTTGAGTTTCTCCTGGTCTGGAAGGCATCCACTGCAAGTTTTCAGACATCCCCCCTCCTGCCTCCGCGGATCGCCGCGAAACGCTAGGCCATGGAAAACCGCAGGCTGATATGGCCCGCGGCCTCCTTGAGGAGTTGAGCATAGCTGCCATAGGCGTCCTCGGGCACCTGCCGCTTCAGCCCGATGGCCCAGATGGCTGCCTGCACCGTTTGACGATCGGTGTGGAGCGGTACGGCAATGGCTACAATGCCCTCGATATACTCTTCAAAATCATAGGCGACACCGTTTTCGCGAACCTTCAAGACGGCCTCTTTGAACGTCAACGTGTCCGTTTGGGTGTTAGGCGTGAACTTCTTGAGGGCGACATGGGATAACAGCGCATCGAGTTCGTCATCCGTCAGTTGGGCCAGGAGGGCCTTCCCGCCGGCCCCGGCGAAGAGGGGCAGCCGCATCCCCACTTCAGAGGAGATTCTCAGGTCATAGGAACTGTCCACCTTGTCGATGATGACGGCGCGATCGCCGGATCGAATCCCCAAAAACACGGACAGGTCGGTCTTCTGCTGGATCTCTTCGAGAAACGGGTGCACAGTCTGGATCAGCCCCGAGCCTTTGCCGGCCGTCCGGCCCAACAGATACAGCTCCGTGCCGAACCAGAACTTTCCATCCAGGCGGTTTTCCAGGACGCCCAGGTCGCACAAGGTATAGGCGATGTTGGAAACAGTGCTTTTGTTGTAGGCCAGCGTCTTGGATATCTCGCTGATCCCCATCGAGGCCTTGGACTTGGCCAGGAGCCGCAGGATGCTGAAGCACTTATCCAAAGCGGGGACTCTCTTAAATGCCCTCTTCATACAATGCTCCGCAAAAGATGTTCTCTATAGCGATCATAGGTATTCTATATAATATATGACCCCTCACCACGTGTCAATTAAAAAAACGAAAGTATCCCAAAATAATTCAATATGTTATGTCGATCATGATATAAGATGGGAAAATATCCGGGGTATCCGGGTGCCTGGGGAAGGGAAACAGACGAAGGGCAGTAGGTAGCGGATCTGGGGTGCTCTTTGCTACAGGGACCACCTCACTTCCGGTCTCCTGTGGCTAAGCGATTCCGGATGAGGCGCACAACCTGCTGACCTCACTGAGGCCAGGGGATGTCCCCGAAACGTGAAAACGCTTGGGATTATCGATTGTAGATTGTCGATTGAAAAGCAAAAACGGCCCTCGAATCGGCCACCCGGTAAGGGCTCGCGCAAAAATAAATTCCCAGAATTGGCGCCCAGACTCCGGTCAGATTTGGGTGCGCCATTCCTGGGAAAGGGCCTTGGTTGTTATCTGTTTACCCGTTCCTTGAGGCCTGCGCCTGGAGTAAATTTAATACCCTTGGAGGCAGGGATCCGCATTTTTTCACCTGTACTTGGATTTCTCCCCTCCCGAGCAGCTCGCTTCACAACTTTGAAACTCCCGAAGCCTACTAGCGAGATAGAATCCCCTTTCTCCAATGCAGAGGTGATGCCTTCGAATACGGCGTTGACTGCCTCGCCAGCGGATTTCTTGGTGATCTCCGCGCTTTCTGAAACAAATGCCACTAACTCTTCTTTTTTCATTCTCTTCTCCTTATGTTCATCTGATTGAAATCTTATGCCGC
>CAZACO010000170.1:1405-7691 GCA_964483185.1 uncultured Desulfobacteraceae bacterium | reverse complement strand
ACCGGCATTTCCGAGGAAGATCAGGAAAAGATGTTTAATCTCTTTTTCACCACCAAACCAATCGGCAAAGGGACGGGCCTGGGCCTTCCGATCTGCCAGGATATCATCAGAAAATTAGGAGGTAGTATTTCGTTTGAAACCGAGAAGGGACAGGGCACAACTTTTTCTGTAAGACTGCCTGCTTAGGTTGTTATGGACACGAATGTCCGGACCTGAACCCGATCCCTCCTCCGGGTCCACAGGAGCGGACATCGAGATTGTGCGAAAGGAGTTCATCGTTGAAAGCCGAGGCCCAGGAAAAAGCACTCGACCACGAACCCGCCCGAGAATCTGACTCCAGGCCCGTTCCACCACCCCAGGGAACGGCACGTCCCATCTTCTACCATCTGTTAATGTTCTTTGTCCTGTTTTGCCTATGGGTCATCCTTTCAGGCAAATTTGATCTCTTTCACCTTAGCCTGGGTGTCATCTCATGTCTTATGGTCACACTCTTTTCAAAAGATCTCCTCTTCCCTGAGCCAAGGACAGCCGGATCTTTCGGTACCTGTATCCGTTTTATCAGATATGTCCCCTGGTTGCTTTATCAGATCCTCATGGCAAACCTGCACGTCCTCTACCTGGTCTTCCATCCTAAGATGATGGATTTGATTGATCCTCAGATTTTCAGGTTCCAGAGCAGATTGAAGGGAGATCTGGCGCTGGTTACCTTTGCAAACTCCATAACTCTCACGCCGGGAACCATAACGGTATATGTCTCTATCGACGGGACCTTTACTGTCCATGCGATTGATACGCAATCAAGGGAAGGCCTGCCCGGCGAGATGGAAAGCAGGATTGCCAAGGCATTCGGTGAGGAATAATGGATACTTTCTTTTTGTACTGTGGTCTTTATCTGAGTTTATTGATGGTTCTTTCACTTTATCGCGCTATTTTCGGCCCCACGGTACTGGATCGTCTGATCGGCGTTAATGCTATCGGCAGCAAAACCGCGGTGCTGCTGGTCCTGATCGGGCTCATCTATCATCGTGTGGATATGTTTGTGGATATTGCATTGGCTTACGCCATGCTGAATTTTATCGCCGTTTTGGCGGCCTCAAGGTACTTTCAAAAACGAAAGGGCCTCTTCGGGGAATAATCGTCATATATAGCGTTTCAGATAATGATTTTGGCAAGGCCAGAGGGAGGAATCCGAGTAAGTCGTACATGTTGGTACGTCGTCGAGCCCAGTTTATATTATTGGGTGACCGATAACGCAGTCCAAAATCTTTATCTGAAACGCTATGGGAGTATTCAAATGGATATCATTGTTGTTTTTCTAATCATATGCGGCTTGATTTTTTTCACAGGCGGTGCAGTGGGAATACTTCGCTTTCCCGATTTCTATTCACGTCTTCATCCGGCCGGCAAATTAGACACAGGGGGGGGCTTCCTCATAATGGTGGCCCTGGCTCTCTTTAATCTCCATCATTTTTCTCTGAGTACGCTCCTAACAGGTTTCAAGATCGTTTTGATTGTGGTGTTCGTTTTTTTATCGAGTCCCACAGCCATACACGGAATTGTGGATGCCGGGGTACGCGCCGGGCTCGGTCCCTGGACCAGGGGCGAGAAAAGGAGATAATATATGATCTGGCAGTTAGATATTGCTATCCTGACCTTGGTGGTAGTGGCTGCTATTGGGGCCATCGCCATAAAGGATCTTCTCGGATGTGCCATACTCTTCGGCGCCTATAGCTTTATGATGTGCCTCCTCTGGTCCATTATGGGGGCAGTGGATGTTGCCTTCACAGAGGCATCCGTTGGGGCCGGGGTCAGCACTGTCTTTTTCGTAGCAGCGGTTTTTCGCACCACAAGGAGGACAAAGGATTGAAGATATTGGGCATAATCGTAGTTATTTTAACCGGCGCCCTACTTATCTATGCCATGGGCGACTTTCCTTCCTGGGCAGATCCGGTATCCCCTGCCCACAATCATGTCTCCCCCAGGTACATAGAAAAGAGCATGGCGGAAACATCAGTGCCCAATATTGTAACGGCCGTGTTAGCAGACTACCGGGGTTACGACACCATGTTTGAAACTACCGTTATCTTCGGAGCGGGTGTTGTTTGTTTTTTTCTCTTGCGAATTCCGAGAAAAGATGAGCCAACGGTTCGACGCTATCGTCACATGCTCACAGGAATGACCATTCGTGTCAAGGAGACCCGGAAGATTCCACCTGTTTTAGAGGAATTTGAAAGGATTGACACCCTGTGGGCCCCTCATGACTTAATTATAAAGACCTCTTGCCGGATTCTTGTGCCCTTTCTACAGCTTTTTGGCCTCTATGTAATAGCCCACGGTCACCACAGCCCGGGCGGAGGATTCCAGGGCGGGGTTATCCTCGGGGCAAGTATGATCCTGTTAGCGATTTCCCATGATTTGAGAACGGCCATCGGTCATATGAGCGAAAGAGTACACGCCATCCTCTGCCCGGTTGGAGTTTTTATTTATGCGGGGACCGGGGCACTGTGTCTGGTCTTAGGGTATAACTTTCTGGATTACAGGGCCCTTGCGGGTATCCTTCATGTTGACCCTGTTGCTGCGAGATCGTATGGGATACTCATTGTGGAAGTCGGGGTGGGGTTTGCAGTCATGGCTACCATGATATGGATCTATAACAACATTTCCTCTAAAGGGAAGTATGATGAAGGCTTGTGAGCGGAGCTGACTCATGCCTGGTCTCATTTCATCTATTGTAGATAACTATAACTACTTGATCTATGTCACACTCATGATGATTGGTCTCTACGCCATGATTGCAAAAAGAAATCTAGTGAAAAAGATCGTAGGGATGAATATATTTCAAACCGCCATCATCCTTTTTTATGTCTCCATAGGCGCCAAGAAAGGTGCAACCATTCCGATTATCCAACACGGGCATGGCGAGGGGGCACATGGAATAACTCCCTCGGTAATAAAGGCCGCTGAATACATCAATCCGCTCCCTCACGTGCTGATGCTGACCGCTATTGTGGTGTCTGTTGCTACTCTCGGAGTCGCCTTGGCCTTGGCCATAAAGATATATATCCGGTATGAAACCCTTGAGGAAGATGAAATTCTCGCACAGATAAGAGAAAAATGAGCCAGCATTACCCTGCCCTTCTCGTAACCGTTCCACTCCTTTCAGCCCTCCTCATCAGTATCGTCGGATGGCTGAATAAGCGGCTCTGTTTTCCCATCGCCGTTGCAGCCCTGAGTGTGGCCACATATTCGTCGGTGGGTCTCCTTTTCAGGATCCTGGATGAAGATGTGGTCCTCTACCATCTTGGGGGCTGGGCCCCACCGTGGGGAATCGCTTACCGCGTGGATCATCTGAGTGCGCTGGTTCTGGTGGTGGTCTCAGTGGTAGCCCTTCTCAACCTTATTGCCACGCAAAGGAGCATAAAACAGGAATTCTCAGAAAAGATCGGCGCCTTCTACACCCTCTATGTCCTGTTTATCACCGGTCTACTTGGTATTGTGGTTACAGGGGATGCGTTTAACCTGTACGTATTGTTGGAGATCACCGCCCTGACCGGCTACGGGCTGATCGCTATGGGCGAGGATCGTGCTCCTTTAGCCAGCCTGAATTACGTGTATATGGGCACCATCGGGGCCTGTTTTTATCTTCTGGGAATAGGGTACCTATACATTAGTACCGGTTCCCTGAACATGGCCGATATCTCTTCTATCCTGCCCGGTCTTTATGATTCCAAAGTGGTTCTTGCTGCTTTTATTATCTGTATGGTTGGGGTCTGCCTCAAGATGGCCTTCTTTCCGCTACATGCATGGTTGCCCAATGCCTATACATACGCCCCGTCTGCTGTCAGCAGCCTGGTTGCCCCTTTGATGACCAAGGTGATGATCTATGTGATGATCCGCCTGATGCTTACGGTTTTCACCCCGGCATTTACCTTTTCCAAGCTGGCGCTGAGCAGTTCCGTTGTCTGGCTTGCAGTGATCGCCATCTCTATGGGTGCAGTTCTGGCACTAGGGGCACGGAACATGAAAAAGATGCTCAGCTACGTGATCATTGCGGAAGTGGGTTATATGGTGGGCGGGGCGTGGCTCGGAAACCGGGCAGGGATGACAGGGGCAATTCTCCATATTGCAAACGATGCACTCATGACTCTTTGTGTCTTTTTAGCAGTTGGCAATATTGTGTATAAGGTACGGGGGTATGCCTTTGAGGATCTTAAGGGGATGTTCCGCAAAATGCCCTACACCATGACAGGTCTTGTGGCAGGAGCACTTTCCATGATCGGAGTCCCTCCCACATGCGGTTTTTTCAGCAAATGGTACCTGATTTCAGGCGGCATCCAGGCAGGCCAGTACGGGTTTGTGGCGGCCTTGGTGTTTAGCAGTCTCATAAATGCAGTTCTTTTTTTCCGTATTATTGAAATAGGTTATTATGAGCCCTTTGGAGCAGATCACGGGCACGGATCTTCCCCGATACGTATGGCAGAGGCGCCACTGACCATGGTCGTTCCTCTTCTGATTGTTGCGGGAGGACTGGTAGTGATGGGGGTTTACACCGGAGATATTGTAACCTATATCATTGAGCCCGTCATTCCCCTGGGCATTAGGCATTAGTATCTTATTTCCTGGTTTTCTGTCACAAAAAACAAGAAAATCTTTGCGCCTTTGCGCCTTTGCGTGAGGCATTTTGGTTGCGGCTATGCCGCGTTAGTCATTTTGGTTCACTTTCCATGGAAACCATAGTCTCTATAAAGCCACTTATTGCCGTCTTA
Organism: uncultured Desulfobacteraceae bacterium; assembly: GCA_964483185.1. Taxonomy (GTDB): domain Bacteria; phylum Desulfobacterota; class DSM-4660; order Desulfatiglandales; family Desulfatiglandaceae; genus CAZACO01. The sequence continues at coordinate 2,925 of CAZACO010000170.1, read as the reverse complement.
GTGTCCATCTGTGCGGTTCCTCTCTTGATCCTGAGCAAGAGGTCCAATATCCGGGAAACCTGGACCTTTGTAGCGGCCGTCGCCAAGTTCCTCATCGTCATCTCCATGCTCCCCGCAATCCTCAAGGGGACCCAGATTGTTTACACGCTTGCAGAGGTAGTTCCGGGGGCCGCCATCAAATTCAGGGTGGATCCCCTTGGAATGCTTTTTGCCCTGGTGGCTTCATCCCTCTGGATTATTACGAGTGCCTATTCCATCGGGTATATGAGAGGGCTTAAAGAACATAGTCAAACCCGCTATTTCTGCTTCTTTGCCTTGGCCCTTTCAGCCACCATCGGCGTTGCTTTTTCGGCCAATCTCCTGACCCTGTATCTCTTTTACGAGATGCTATCCCTTGCAACCTATCCCTTGGTAACTCACCACCAGGACGAAGAGGGCCGGGCGTCGGGCCGGAAATATCTGACTTATATCTTAGGCACCTCAATCGGGTTGCTCCTCCCGGCAATGCTCATCTCTTACAATCTGGCTGGAACCCTCGAGTTTGCAAGGCAGGGGTTTCTGGCCGGTACCTGTTCCAAGGGATTGGTGGCTATGCTTCTGGTATTTTTCATTTTCGGTTTTGCCAAGGCAGCTATCATGCCTTTCCACGGATGGCTTCCCGCGGCCATGGTGGCTCCAACACCTGTCAGTGCCCTGCTCCACGCCGTTGCCGTGGTCAAGGTGGGAGTTTTCAGCATTGTTCGTGTGCTGACCGGTGTATTTGGCACGGAACTCCTGTCTACACTAAACCTGGGTCTTGTTATCTGCATTGCTGCATCCTTCACGATCATTGTTGCCTCGCTCATTGCCCTTTCCCAGGACAACCTCAAGCGCCTTCTGGCATTTTCTACCATCGGACAGTTATCCTATATCGTCTTGGGTGTAGGACTCCTCTCCCCCAAAGGGATGACAGGGGGAATCCTTCATATTGCCATGCACGCCTTTGGGAAGATCACCCTGTTTTTCTGTGCAGGTGCTATTTTTGTGGCCACGGGGAAGAGGAACATCAGCGAGATGGTTGGGATCGGGAAAAGGATGCCCCTGACCATGGCGGCATTTTTCATCGCCTCCTTGAGTATCATCGGTCTTCCTCCCACTGGCGGATTTTTGAGCAAATGGTACCTTGTGTTGGGATCGTTGGAGGCCCATCAAATAGCTGTCCTGGTTGTGCTTCTTACAAGTTCCCTGCTCAACGCTGCGTATTTTATGCCTGTGGTCTACAGGGCATTTTTCTCTACACCACAGGAGTCCATGTTTGAAGATAAGATTAGCGAGGCCCCCCTGTTTTGCTTAGTGCCGCTCATGATCACCGCGGTCGTTTCCATGATCCTTTTCTTTTATCCCCAGCCCTTTTTCAACTTGGCAACTATGGTTGTCAGGGGCATCACGGGAAGGTGATTCGATTTTAGATTTCGGATTGTGGATTGCGAAATCAGGGTTGCGAAATTTGGAAGAGAAAAGGGAATCAAAACATGAGTGAA
>CAZACO010000170.1:0-1395 GCA_964483185.1 uncultured Desulfobacteraceae bacterium | reverse complement strand
GGCATCACGGGAGGGTGATTGAGTACTGGATGCTGGGTATTGGATACTGGATACTGGATGCTGGATAAAAGATGAGCATGGAACATCGAATGAAAAACATGATGCGCGTCGAAGATCCCGCCAAACCGGGAAACGTGATGAGTGAAACATTGACTTTGGTCGCTTCAGGCATTTCGGGAAAGGAGCCAAGGAATGAGTGAACAAAATGAAGAAAAGATGGAACTTACCCATGAGCCTGTACCGGGATACAGGCCGGTTTTCTTTATAGCCATAGCGATTGGTGCCCTGTATTTATCCATTATTCTGGCAAAGACCATCTTCTGAATGCACAATACAAACGAAAATCGTTTGATCAAACAGAGGGGCAAACATGGAAAAACATAACAAACAGCTTGAAGATCAAGGACAAAAATCAAATCCGCAATCCGCAATCCGCAATCCGCAATCCAAGAGCTATCTTTTTGACAATCCCAAGAATGTGAAAATCCTCCTCCGCTGTTTTTATTGCTCTCTTTTGGTTTTACTCATCATCGAATTCTTTTTGCACAAGCATCCTCACTTTGCCTGGGAAGGATGGCCAGAATTCTATGCCGTATACGGTTTTGTGGCCTGCGTGGTCCTCGTTGTTGTGGCAAAATACATCCTGCGGCCCCTCGTAAAAAGAGGAGAGGACTACTATGACTGATGCGGTCCCCCCGGTGATCATATTTGTGGTGGGGGCATTACTGGTGCCCTTTATCAAAGGGAAATGGAAGGGCGCCTTTCTCCTCCTTATTCCTGTGGTAGGCCTCATAAACCTGATCAATATAGTCGAGGGAACACACTGGGTCGTCGGGTTCCTGGATTACCGTCTCGTTTTCGGCAGGGTGGACAGGCTCAGCCTGCTCTTCGGATACATCTTTCACATCATCTCCTTTATCGCTATCCTGTATTCCCTCCACGTAAAAGACACTCTCCAGCACATGGCAGGCCTGGTGTACGCCGGCAGCGCCTTAGGGGCGATCTTCGCAGGAGATCTTCTTTCGTTCTTCGTCTTCTGGGAAATGCTGACCGTATCATCTATTTTTCTTATCTGGGCCCGGCGTACACATGCATCTCTCGGTGCTGGCTACAGGTATCTGTTAGTGCATGCGGCCGGTGGCCTCTGCCTTTTGGCAGGCATCGTGCTTCATGTCAATCAAACCGGCTCTATCCAATTCGGGTATTTGGGATTGAATGGCGTGGGGGCCTATCTTATTTTCTTTGGGTTTGGCCTCAACTGCGCCTGGCCTATCCTCCATCCATGGCTTACCGATGCCTATCCGGAGGCAACCATCACCGGGACCATTTTCCTGAGCGCCTTTACCACAAAGGTCGCTGTCTATGCATTGGCAAGGGCCTTTCCAGGCACAGAGG
>CAZACO010000169.1:0-7732 GCA_964483185.1 uncultured Desulfobacteraceae bacterium | reverse complement strand
TGTAAAAGCGATTATCGTCATCCTGTTCTTGCTGGTTGTTGTCATCGTGGCTGTCCAAAACTATCAGGCCCTGACAACCCCCATTAGTTTTAAGGTGAACCTTCTTTTTCTTAAGGCTGAGACCTCGGGCCTGCCGGTATTCCTTATCGCTGTTATTACGTTTCTTGTAGGCGTTATCTGTATCTGGTTATATGGAATCTCGGAACGTCTTGATTTCAGGCGTCAGGTCAAGGCGCTGATGAAAGATGTGAAGGACAAGGAGCAGGAGCTGAATTCACTCAGAAATTTGCCCGTAACCTCCGAGGATATGAATTCAGACCAGCCCCCTGTCAATACATGATAAAAAATCCTCACAGGTTTGCCCTGTTCTTACCGAGGTCCAGTTTGAAGGCCGGCGAAACGTTATCCTGCTTTGAAGCGCAGGACGAATGGTTTTCTTGCCGAGTCCTTGAGACAACCCAATAATTGACGTCTTGGAAATTTAACAACTTATTTTAAATAATAGATATTTACTGGGGTTTAGGAGTTTTGCCGTAACTTCTCAATAAGTGCGGCTACCCATAATACAATTAGGCTTAAGATCGAATCAAAGAGCGTTGTTTGTCTTTTTGGAGTTTAGGCGTAAGCCTTTTATAAAATCCTTACGGATAAAATCCACCCGAACTCATTGAGAAGTTACGCTTTGCCGGCATTTCAATCGGGGCGAAGCGCCTAAGTTCTTGATCATAAAAAGGGCCCGCTAAGCTTTTGATTGATGAGCGAGCCGATATCGATTCCCGAAAGCCGATCATTCATCCATCTCAGGGTTGTTCAGAACAAGGGAGATCACCGTGTTTCAGTCCGTGTGGCAATGGTTTCTTGAATCAGGGAACCAACAGATCCTGATCGTTTCAATTATCACTCTCCTGATCGGACTTGTTTTAGGGGTCTCCATAAGGCCTACTAAAAAAGAAAAAAAGAAGGCCATCACCAGCAAGGGGGACAAATCGTTCTTTAAAGGGATTCAATACCTCCTTTCCGACGATCACGACCAAGCCATTGAAGAATTCACCAAGTCGGTTCAAGTCAACTCAGACACCATTGAGACCTATGTGGCGCTCGGCAACCTGTACCGTTCAAAAGGCGATATAGACAGGGCCATCCGGATACGTCAAAATATCATATTGAGGCCAAATATAGATGAACAGATAAAGATCAGGGCCATTTTTGACCTGGGTAGAGACTACCGGAAAGGGGGGTTCCTCAATCGGGCGCTCAAGACATTTCTCGAAGTGGCACGACATAACCCTGCTGATGTGAAGACATTAGAGGAGATCGAAAGGATTTACGAAGAATTAAAAGACTGGGAGAAGGCCTATGAAACGCGACAGAAGATCGCGCGATTGGACAAGGGCGATCACCCGCACATCTTGGCACACTATCTGGTTGAAACAGGCAAAACCTGTCAGGAGAAAGGAGATCTGGGCAGGGCAAAGTCTTTTTTTTCCAAGGCCATATCCACCGACAAGCGGTGTGTCGATGCGTACCTTCACTTAGGAGACCTCTATTTCACAAAACAGGAGTACAAAAAGGCAATATCAACCTGGAAAAAGGTCGTTGAGACCGTTCCCCAGTTTACCTTCTTAGCGTATCGCCGTCTCGAAGGGGCCTACTCGCGGATGAAGGACTTAGAGCCGGTCGGGAATTTTTTGAAGGAGTGTGCACGGTCAATTTCCGATGCCTTCACCCATATGGCGCTGGCGCGTTACCTGTATAATGAGAACGATGTGGCAGGTGCATTAGGGGAGATAGAAAACGCGCTCGCATTGGATCCCTCCTTTTGGGAGGCCAGGCGACTGAAGGGCGAGATTCTCTTGAGCCAGGGTAGGGAAAAGGATGTCATCCAAGACTATGGTGAAATTATAGCGCATCTGAATGTGCCCTATCTCAGATTTCAATGCTCCCAGTGCGGCTTTGAGCCGGCCGAACTGCAGTGGAAATGCCCACAATGCAACCGATGGGATACCATCGGTCTGATAGATTCCAAGGGCGCGAAAGTCGAGCAGCCGAGCTGAGGCCTCGTACGAGTTGCGGGTTGTCCCGCAAGGCGGGAACGGATTTCGATTTATTCACCATTCATCAATATTCAACATTCGATTTCAAATGACTCCAATGACACCTATGCTGCGGCAATACATGGGCATCAAGGATCAATTCCCTGATGCCATTTTATTTTTCCGTATGGGTGACTTCTACGAAATGTTTTTCGATGATGCACAGATCGCCTCCAAGATTTTGGGTATCACCCTTACATCCAGAGGGACCTTTAACGGGGATAAAGTGCCTATGTGCGGGATCCCCCATCATGCGAACAGGTCTTATATCGGAAAACTGGTTGACAGCGGATGGAAGGTCGCCATTTGCGAGCAGACCGAGGACCCCAAGTCGACGAAGGGGATTGTCAAAAGAGAGGTCGTGAGGCTGGTGACGCCCGGGTCGGTTGTGGATGAAAGAGATCTTGACCATAAGGCGAATCTTTTCATGGCTGCCATATCGGGAGAAACAGGCGCCTACGGGTTGGCACATGTGGACCTTTCCACGGGCGAGTTCAGGGTCACGGAGGTGGGGTCGTTTGACACAGTGTTAGATGAACTGGGGAGAATCGATCCGGCAGAGCTGTTGATCCCTGAAAATGAACATCTGGCAAGGCAAAAGGCACTTTCTGATTACCGTTTGGAGGTGTTAGACAGGCATTCCTTTGACCCCCGTGAGGCCGGGCCCCTCCTGAAAGAGCAATTGGGAGTGAAGTCGCTGGCGGGATTCGGATGCCAGGACATGGCCCAGGCAATTATCGCAGCGGGCGCACTGGTTTCCTATCTCCGGGATACCCAGAAAGGATTCCCGGAGCACATTAAAGAAATCGTAACGTATCACATGGGTGACTTCATGGTTTTGGACGAGTCCACCTGCACTCACCTGGAGCTTCTGAAGACCATGCGCCGGCAGTCAGTGAGGGGATCTCTCTTCCATATCCTGGATAAAACAGTCACGCCGATGGGGAGTCGTCTCCTGAAAAACTGGATTTCCTATCCCCTCATCAACCTTGACAGGATCCGGGAACGATTGGCCGCTGTTGCCTGCTTCAAGGACGATCCGCTGCTCCGGGGGGAGATAAGAGATGAACTGAAGAAAATCTACGACATCGGACGGCTGAACGGCCGGATCGCCCTTAAAAGGGCCAATGCAAGGGATCTCTTAGCCCTTAAATTATCCATTTTAAGGCTCCCTTTCATCAAAAATGCCCTCAAAGATTCTAATAGCACACGGTTATCCGCGATCGCCTCAAAGCTGGATACCCTCCAGGATATAGCCCGGTTGATAGAAGAGGCGATTCAAGAGGACCCGCCTGTCTCTCTGAAAGAGGGGGGGATGATTAAGGAGGGGTATGACGAGGTCTTAGACACGTTGATCTCTTTGAGCCGCGACGGGAAGAGCTGGATTGCAAGATTTGCACGCTCCGAGCAGGAAAAAACCGGGATATCGAGTCTGAAGGTAGGCTTTAACAAGGTCTTCGGGTATTATATCGAGATTTCCAAGGCCAACCTGCATCTGGTACCGGCCGACTATATCCGGAAACAGACCCTGGCAAATGGTGAGCGCTATATTACTGAGGACTTGAAGGTCAAGGAAGGGGAGGTGTTAGGCGCCGAAGAGAAGCGAGTGGAACTTGAGGCCGATATTTTTGAGGATATCCGGCAAAAGATTACGCTCGAAAATCAGCGAATAAAAGAGACGGCAGCGCTTGTCTCCCAGGTCGACGTTATTGCCAGTATGGCAGAAACTGCGGAAGTCAATAATTACACATGTCCGGAGGTTAATGAGAGCACGGTTATCGATATTATTCAGGGTCGGCACCCGGTGATTGAGCTGAGTGTCAAGGACGAGGATTTTGTACCTAACGATATCCGTCTGGATTCCGAAAGACAGCAGGTGATGATTATTACCGGGCCCAATATGGCGGGTAAATCGACCATACTGCGACAGACCGCACTGACCGTGCTGATGGCCCAGATGGGGGGGTTTGTGCCGGCGTCAAAGGCGGTTATCGGGATGGTCGATCGTATCTTCACCAGGGTCGGAGCATCGGATGATCTGGCAAGAGGGCAGAGCACCTTTATGGTGGAGATGAATGAAACGGCAAACATTTTGAGGCACATGACCCCTAAAAGCCTCGTCATTTTAGATGAGATCGGGCGGGGGACAAGCACCTATGATGGTTTGAGCATTGCGTGGGCCGTTGCTGAGGCCTTACACGACAGAGAAGGGGCGGGCGTGCGGGCGCTCTTTGCCACACACTATCACGAACTGACCGAGCTTGTGACCACAAAACAGAGGGTAAAGAACTTCAATATTGCGGTCCGGGAATGGAATGACAAGATTGTTTTTTTAAGAAAGCTGATCCCGGGAGGGACCAGTCGGAGCTACGGCATACAGGTGGCGCAGATTGCGGGAATCCCGGAAGACGTTATCAGGAGGGCGAAAGAGATTTTGAACAACTTGGAAAGCACCGAGGCCGATGAAGCCGGCAGACCTCTTCTGGCTCATAACAGCGTGTCCGAAGCGGGAAAAGGGGATATGGTACAGTTGGCCCTCTTCGGATCTGGGGATTGGAAGTTGAGAGAATGGATCAGGGGACTTGATATTAATGCCATGACCCCTGTAGAGGCGTTGATAGCGCTTAATGAACTGAAGGAGCATGTGGATTCTAATGTAAGTGATCTAAAGTGACTAAGGGCTCGCGCAAAAATAAGTTCCCAGAATTGGCGCCCAGGTTTAGGCTAGATTTGGTTGCGCTGATTGAGCAAAACCACAGGAATAGCCCCGCTGTAGCGGGGTTTCGAGGATCTTGCGATTGAGGCGCGGTCGAAGATGACCTGAAGATGGGATGTCCCGCTTCAGCGGGATGAATTTATTTTTGCGCGAGCCCTAAGCCAAGATATTTGAGACTTGAAGCTTTTCGCGGGTTGCAAGGAAGGTCATGGGTCATTTATCATGGGTCATTAGAGCTTGGATTAGCGTGTTTTTCAATCGTGAATCGTCAATCGCCGATCGTCAATCCAGCAGTTACAGCATGAAAAACAAGATTTATTACATAGGGATGCTTCTTTTTTTGGCGAGTTTTTTTGTTGAACCGCCTTTGGCCGTCTCCGAGAAACAGGGCGGGCCGGCCGAGCAGCTCACGCGTGCGGACCAGTGCAGGAAGGCCCTTTATGCCTCATCGAAAAAGAGGAAGTATCGCCACAACTGGCTGAAATGCATTCGTCGCTATCAAGGCGTCGCCAAGGCGTATCCGAAGAGCGACCCGGCCGTGTGGTCCCTTTATCGTTCAGCCGAGCTTTACACCGGGCTCTATAGATACTCCGGAAGCGCAAAGGATCTGGATGAGGCGATTACGCTTTACAGGAGTGTGGCAGACAAACATAAGGATCATCCTCTGGCAGATAATGCTCAGTATAAAATAGGGGAGATTTTTTTTAAATTCAGGAATGACCCTGCCCAGGCCTATGTGGAATTCTTGAAAGTGGACGTAAACTTCCCTTCAGGGGACATGAGGCCCAAGGCGAGGCAGATGCTCGACAGGCTTGCCGCGACCCTTAGTATGAAGGATAAAAAGAAGGGGGTGGCGGCCGCTCCCCGATCTAAGGCCAAACGAATGCGTGTCAAAGATATTCGCTACTGGTCGACGCCCAATTACACGCGGGTAGTGGTTGACGTTGAAGGTCCTGTAACATATGAGCATCATTTACTGAAAGCTGATCCCGATCACAACAAACCGCGCAGGCTCTATTTAGATCTCGGGAACGCGCGTGTCCCCAAAAACATTGATGATGTGGTCCTGATCAAGAATGATCTGCTTCAAAAGGCCAGGGCAGGACAATACACACTGAATACGGTCCGTGTCGTTCTGGATATAGAAAAAATAGGCGGGTACCATGTCTTCCACCTCTACGACCCATTTAGAATAGTGGTGGATGTGCGCAGGTTTAAAGAGGCCGATATCCAAATCAGACCGGAACTCGCGTCGAAAAAGAGGGATGTAAGAAAGGGTATCAGAAAGGAGGCGTCGCCTGACACGACGCTCTCTTTGGCAAGGCAGCTCGGTTTGAATGTCAAGAGAATCGTCATCGACCCGGGTCATGGCGGGAAAGACCCTGGTTGTCGAATTGGAGGACGTTATGAAGAAAAGGATATCACACTCAGTATTGCCAAGCTCTTGGCCGAAAAATTAAGAGAAAAGATCGGGTGCGAAGTCTTTCTAACCAGAGATAAGGACGTCTTTTTGTCTTTGGAGCAGCGGACCGCCATTGCCAATATGAAAAAGGCGGACCTGTTCATTTCATTGCACGTCAACGCGCACAAGGATAAACGGATTCATGGGTTAGAGACGTATTTTCTCAATATGGCCACGGATAAGAACGCGGTAGTGGTGGCGGCAAGGGAGAACGCCACTTCAGAGAAGAGCATCAGTGACCTCCAGACCATCCTGAACGACCTCATGCTGAATACCAAGATCAATGAGTCGAGCCGCTTAGCCCATAAGGTACAGAATGGGATGGTCGGGAGTGTCAAGCAAACATACCAAGGGATCAAGAGCCTGGGCGTCAAACAGGCCCCTTTTTATGTTCTGATCGGCGCCGAGATGCCGGCGATTCTCGTCGAGGTGGGCTTTCTCAGCAATCGCAGAGAAAGAAGGCGACTGGTGAACAAAAAGTATCAGGAAAGCATCACAGACGGGATCTATGGAGGCATCAGGACCTACGTCCAGAGTATCGAGCAGACCTATCAGGGTGGGTGATCCTCCTATTTCATCCTCAGGTAGGCATCGATAAACATGTCGATGCCTCCATTCATGACCTTATCCACGTTCCCTTCGTCAATATTTGTCCGGTGGTCTTTTACCATCCTGTAGGGATTAAAAACATAAGATCTTATCTGACTCCCCCATGCGATCTCCTTTTGAGTCTGGTGCATCTCATGCTTTTTTTGGTCTAGTTTGTCTTTTTCAGCGTTATAGAGCTTTGCCTTCAGCACTTTCATCGCCATTTCCTTATTGCGATGCTGGGATTTCTCATTTTGACACTGGGCAACGATGCCAGTGGGAAGGTGGGTAATCCTCACGGCTGAACTGGTTTTATTAACGTGCTGGCCACCCGGCCCGCTTGCCCGGTAGGTGTCGATGCGAAGGTCGTTTTCGTCTACTTCGATCGTGATATCCGTGTCAACTTCCGGTAAGACAGACACCGAGGCAAAGGATGTGTGCCTCCTTCCTGTAGCGTCAAAGGGAGAAATCCTCACCATGCGGTGGATTCCATGTTCCGACTTCAGGTATCCATATGCATAAGGGCCGCTTATCGTAAGGGTGACGTTTTTTATTCCGGCCTCATCTCCTGGAAGGTAGTCGATGACCTGGACGTTCATCCCCTTTTCTTCCCCCCATCGCGTGTACATCCTGAAAAGCATTTCCACCCAGTCCTGGGCTTCGGTTCCGCCGGCCCCTGCATTGATGGCTACAATCGCATTTCGCTTGTCATCGGGGTCTCCGAGCAGGGACCGCAACTCCAGTCCCTCGATCTCTCTCTGGAGGCGGGCCACATCCTGACGCACCTCTTTTAAACTCGGCTCGTCTTTCTCTTCATAGGCCATCTCGGCAAGTAGCCCGGCATCTTCTGTCTCTTTGTGGAGTGTCTGCCAG
>CAZACO010000168.1:0-7756 GCA_964483185.1 uncultured Desulfobacteraceae bacterium | reverse complement strand
CAGTCACCGATTCCAAACAAGTGGACTGTTTTGCGCTGTGAAAAATGCAATTACAAAAACCAAAAGAAATCCCGAACTAACTCCTATTCCCGATAATCCGCCTGAGAGAAGTATGGCAAAAGCCAGAGAAATCATGATTCCTGCATAAAATAACGAAATACCGCAAGGTGATTTGACCTTCTTGTCAAGATGGGTGTCAGGTTTTCCAGTTGGAGCGCCGTCCCTTTGCTATCGCGCGGATGGAACGCTTCGTTTCGGACGGACGTGCCCAGTCAAGTGACAGCCAAGGACGTTCATCAGGATTAAGGCATTTTCAGAGGTGGAAATATTTGTCTTACGTTAGGGGTGAAAATGGAGAAAAAGAACATTTTGGAAGAGGATCTGTCCGATCTGGGTCTTCTTGAAAAGGCAAGGGAGATCTGTTCGGAGCTGGGTGAAAAGTCGGCTGTGTCCTATGTAAAATCCAGCTACCGCCTGTTGAGCAAGGTATATCATCCTGATCTGAATCCCGAAAATACTGAAAGGGCGAGAGAACTTCAGCGAAAACTCAACCGGCTGAATGTGAGCCTTAAAAGGGTCGAAGAGAGGGACCTTGTTGAGCTGGTTCGGGGCAAGGATAGTTTGAAACCTGTATCTGCGAAAAAGAAAATATTGGTTGTAGAAGATGAATTCGGTATGCTGGAGACTCTCAGGGATGTTTTTCAAATGGAAGGATATGATGTGAGAGTTGCTGTGGATGGAGACAAGGGGTACAAAGTTTTTCGCAAGTTCAAGCCGGACCTGGTTTTCACTGACATCGTAATGCCCAAGATGAATGGATTGGAACTTGTAAGCAAGATCCGGGAAACAGCCCCCGAGATAAAGGTGATTTATGTCAGTGGCTTTTTCGGGGTCAGGCAACTGAAAGATGAAGTGGCTGAGGAGGTGCAGAAGTATAATTATCCTATGCTGCCAAAACCGACCAAGATGAGTGTGATATTGGAGTTGGTCAATGAGTATCTGGAAGCGTAGACATGATGGCAGTGATCGATGCCCGGAAGGCGTCGGCGGTCGAATGACTGTAAGGGGGATGAAATCCGGGACAGGACATCATTTTTTTGAAAATAGACCGAAAGGAAGGCTATGGAAGAGATTACAGTGTTTGAGATAAAGGCCCCTGTTGTCGAATCTGTACTGGATTTGTTCGATACCATGCTCTCGATGGAGGTTGAAACTGTCGACCCGGAAAATTTCACAGGCTGGGATTCCTCCCGGATTGCCGGGTCGGTGAGTTTTGCCGGAGAGATAATCGGTGCCATAAAGGTGGAGACAACGGATGCTTTCGCACGCTTGATGAGTTCAGAAATGCTCGGGATCGAACTGGAGGAGATTGAAGGAGAAGATGAGATTAAAGATGTCATTCTTGAGATATGCAACATTGTGGGGGGGAACCTGAAATCAACCTTGAACGACGGCGGGCTTTCGTGTGTCATTTCTTCTCCCATCCTCACCATGGGGGAGAACTTTGATATCGAAACCCTCAACATGGCAAGATACGAAAAATTTGTTTTCCGCTACCATGAGTACAACTTTCTTGTGGAAGTCTGTTTGAAACTCAGCGAAAATGCAGAGCCTGAGTCATTAAAGAGGCTTACAAGCGTCGACATAAGCAAATTTGAACGGCTCGATATCATTTCCTCTGCCGGAGATACCGTCATTGAGCTGTTTGACTTGATGATGTCAATGAAGCTGGAACTGTCGGACTCGGCGAGCGGGCAGGATATCGAGGGGGTCCGGTCCGTGGGGTTAATAAATTTTGCAGGAGAGGTGACGGGCAGTCTCAATATACAGTTGAGTGACACGTTTTCCCGGATTGTGACATCCAAAATGATGGATATTCCATTAGAGGATGTAAAAGAGGAAGATCAGACCAAGGACGTCATCGGGGAACTTTGCAATATTGTGGCTGGGAACCTCAAATCCGGGTTCTGCGATTCCGGGTTGAAATGCGAGATCTCACCGCCTTCCATTACGGTGGGTACTAATTTCAGGATAGAAACCTTGAACATGGCCAGATATGAGCAGTTTGCATTCAAATTTTATGATCATGATATCTTTGTCCAGGTTTGTGTGAAGATCGATGAGAACGCGAAGGCCTCTACTGATGACGCGATGGATGCAGCAGCGATCAATGAGATCATGGCACAGGATGATGTTTCTGCAGACGCGTCTGAGGGTCTTCTTGAGGGTGACATGGGACCGATGTCAACAAAGGAAGAGCCTCCTGACACACAGGATAATGTTGCCTCTCAATGGGCACCTGTGGAGAAAACGGCAACCCGGGAGGGTGGGGAACATGGGATGGATTTACAGGAAGTTTCCCCTAACCTCGACATTATTCTTGATTTACCTGTTGAGATAAGCGTTGAACTGGGGAGGACCCGCATGACGATCGGCAGAGTCAGCAAACTCGCACCCGGCGACCCGGTTATCCTGTCAAGTGTTGAAAATGAGGGTTTGGGCATATTTGCAAATAACAAGCTGATCGCAAAGGGGACGGTTACAGTGGAACATGAAAAATATGGGATCCGGGTCACCGAGGTTATCAGCCGCATGGAACGGATTAAGAGCCTTGGTGAATAGCCGGGGACGGGATGTCCCGAATGGTCATTCGTCTGTTAAAAGATGAAGCCCGTGAACCCTGCACCCCGACACCTGAAACCCGAATTGCTTTCATGGCCGGCTCCGTGGGGAAGAGGCGGTCCAAACCGATCTTGATCTCCAGGGGGGTCGAATCGGAAGCAACGCTTCGTAAACGAGGGAGAATGACGGAAGTTGAGATGACAGGGAAGCAAAGTAGATCGAAAATTCTGTTTGTGGACGATGAGAGAGAGATGCTTTCCACGGTAAAGGGATATTTGTCCCGGGCCGGGTATGGATTAACCGTTACCGAGCACGGACGGAAAGCTCTTGAATTAGCGGGGAAGAACGATTTTGATATCGTTATCACCGATCTAAATATGCCCGAGCTAAGCGGCCTTCAATTGCTCAAAGCCATAAAAAAAATCCGATCCGAGACGGAGGTTATTATTCTTACCGGATATGGCACCATAGAGACTGCAATCGAGGCCTTGAAATTTGGATGTTACGACTACCTGCAGAAGCCGGTCAACTTAGAGCGGCTGGAGTTGCTGATAGACAGGATCTTAGAGAAAAAGAGGTTGAAAGAAGAAAATCTCCAGCTGAAACATAAATTGAAAGAAAGATACCGGTATGATGACATCATAGGTCTGAACCCCAGGATGCAGGATATCTATGAAATCATTGACCGCATCAGTATGGATTGCCCCACGGTTCTGATTCAGGGAGAGAGCGGGACTGGCAAGGAAGTCGTTGCCAGGGTGATCCACAAAAACAGCAACCGGAAAGAGGGTCCCTTTGTTTCCATAAACTGCGGCGCCTTGGTAGAGGGACTTCTGGAAACCGAGCTTTTTGGGCATATAAAGGGCGCCTTTACAGGGGCGATCAGGGACAAGGAGGGTCTCATAAAAGTTGCTGAAGGAGGTACCATTTTTTTAGATGAAATTGCTGAAATGCCGCCCTCTTTACAGGTTAAACTCCTTCGGGCCCTGCAAGAGAAACGAATAAGACCTGTGGGAGATACGCGGGAAACATATGTGGACACTCGGGTTATTGCTGCCACAAACAAAAAAATTGAGCAGGCTTTAGAGAATGGAAAGCTGCGGAGAGACCTCTATTACCGATTGAACGTTGTATCCATCCAAATCCCGCCGTTGAGGGAGCGAAAAGAGGATATTCCCCCCTTGGTAAGCCATTTCATAAGTAAGATCGGTGAGACCAACAAGCGAAAGATCGTAAAAAGAATATCCCCTGAGGCCTTGGGAGTCTTCTTGGAGTATGATTGGCCGGGAAATGTCAGAGAACTCGAAAATGCAATTGAGAGGGCATTTGTGCTTGGAGTAGACGAAACGATCGGTGTAAACGATCTCCCTCCTGAGCTTAGGGGGCTGGATAGGAACCTTGCCGTCAAGAAAAGGAATTATAGCCTGAGGGAGAACGAGGTTGCCTTGATAAAAAGAGCATTGTCCGAAACGAACGGAAAGAAGACCGATGCATCACGTCTATTAGGGATAAACCTCAGCACTCTTTATAGAAAGATAGCAAAATACGGGATTTCCGAAAACGCTTTGCAAAACGCGAATCTATAATGGCAATCTGCAAACCACCATTTTTCTCGCCGGCCTGACCTGTGACTGGACCCTCAGCCAGCCTGAATCTGAGATAAACTCTATAGGTTTGCTCTCGCTTGTCTACGATGGACTGAAATAATTAACCCCTTGATAAAAAAGAAATAGAAGCCTTTAAAGCACGGCAGGCCCTCTCATCCCTGCCCTGCATCCTGTCTTGTGCAATTCAGGTGGAGGGCGGTCTGATGGAATCGGCCCGCATGATCGCTTCGCATAGGGGAACCAACGGTCTATTTTCTCATTTTGCAAAAATCTGCTGATAAATAAATCTCGTTCTGCCTTCTTCCCCTTTTTTAGCGTCTTCCTATCCTATTAAAATCATTAGGAAGTTATGATTTTCCCCTGCCGCGACGCCAGGTGTGGCACGGGCCTTGCTGGGGTTGATGGGTATCCTTCAAAAACATATTTCCCGAAACTTGCAGGACAGGACGCAACTGTGCCTGGAAAAATGGTTGCATTTGGCTGTAGCACATAACGATGACCGTTGTCTCTTATATCAGGGGAGATGAACCTTCAGATCGAATGTCAGAAACCTGAATAACAAAAGGGAGGAGTTCAATTGCTTAACGCGGCACTGAACGAAGAAGACTCAGGGTGTGGAACCCTGGCAGGAGCGATGTGCGAGCAGGTAAGCTGTCCAACTGAGCCATATAAATATGGTGATATCATCGGCTGCGGTCGAGGGATGAGAGAGGTTTATGACCTCATTGAAAAGGTCGCCGACAGCGAAACCACCGTTGTTGTTACCGGCGAGAGCGGCACCGGCAAGGGAATGGTTGCACGAGCTATTCACAATAGATCTAACCGGCGGGAAAAGTCGTTTATTACAATAAATTGCGGCGCTATTCCTGAAAACCTCCTGGAGAGTGAGCTCTTTGGCCATGTTCGCGGCGCATTTACAGGTGCGAGTTCAAACAAACCCGGGAAGTTTGAGTTGGCGAAAGGAGGAACCGTCTTCTTAGATGAGATCGGGGATATGAGCACCAACCTTCAGGTGAAGATTCTGAGGGTGTTGGAAGAAAGGGAATTTGAGCAGGTCGGAGGATCTAAGACGCTGCATGCGGACGTGAGAATCATAGCTGCAACTCACGCCGATCTGGAAGAACTGGTCAAAGAGAGAAAATTCCGCGAGGACCTTTTTTACCGTCTCTATGTTGTTCCGATAAAGGTTCCCTCGTTGCGCGAACGAAGGTCTGATATCCCCATGCTTATTTCCCATTTTCTGAGCGAATTCAATATAAAAAACGACAGGTATGTGGAAGGTGTCTCTCAAAGTGCCCTGAACGCGCTGGAAGTTTATTCGTGGCCTGGCAACGTGAGAGAGCTTAAAAATGTAATGGAACGGATGGTCGTATTGAACGGAGAGGGGTATATAGAACCTCATCACCTTCCCGCAAGACTCAGAAAGGGAGATTTCAATCCCGAGATAGCAAATATCAGAATTTCAGATGAGGGGATAAATTTGAACTCAGCCGTGACGGAGTTCGAGAAGGCCCTTATCCTTGAGTCTCTAAACCGGACCAAATGGATAAAGAATCAGGCTGCAAAGCTCCTTCAACTCAACAGAACAACTCTTGTAGAAAAAATAAAGAGACATAAACTGGAACCCCAGGTTCAATAGGTATGACCTGTCAAAGAAGTGACACCCGATATTCACAAATTGACATGATTTCTTCATTTCAGATATTCCAAACCTAAAAGCATATTACATCCTGAGCCTGAACGGGGCCGCAAAAAAAGACGCCCCATTCAGGGTCTGTACAAAAATAACCGCCCATCCTTAACTCCTGCCCCTATCCAAGCTGACGGCACAGGTCTTGCAGCGTTGGCCTGTGTGTTCGTGTAGCGTCCCTAAGTGTCGATCAATTCCGAAAGCTTTCTCGTGACGCGCATCTCATTGTCATAAGAGAGACCCGCAACAGGCGAGAAGATTTGTCATATGCAGAGGCCTGGTTTCGAGAAAAAGGAAAAGGCAGGATGAGGAGCCGTTAAGTGTCATATCCCATATTAATTGTTGATAATGAACCCGACATGAGATCAGCGCTTGCTCAGGCCTTGAGCAGTGATGGGTATTCAGTTGAGTCTGCAACAAACGGGGTGCAGGCCCTCGAAAAACTCGGAAAGGGTGAATTCAGTCTGGTGATAGCCGATATGAAGTTGCCCGAGATGTCCGGAATGGAAGTCCTGAAGGAAGTCAAGAAGGTATCTCCCCATGTACCCGTTATAATGACCACAGCCAACGGGACGATCGAAAATGCGGTGGAAGCGATGCAGTGCGGGGCATCAGATTTCATCCTGAAGCCGTTTTCACCAGAGGCCTTGGAGTTGGTGGTAAAGAAGGTCTGCAAAAGGTCCAATGGTCGAAGGAAGGCCAGACCCGGAACAGGAGATCTGTGGAAAGGTGAACAACCCAAACAGATGGTGACCCAGGACCCAAAACTGCTCAAGATCTTGAAGCTGGCTAAGGATATCGCACCCAGCAAAGCCACGGTGCTCATCCAGGGGGAGAGCGGAACCGGCAAGGAGGTATTAGCCTCCTTCATTCACAGGCATAATGGCGGGAATGAAAGCCCTTACGTCGCCATAAACTGCGCTTCCTTACCCGATGGTCTGGCGGAAAGCGAGCTTTTTGGGCATGAAAAGGGGTCTTTTACCGGGGCGATTATCAGGAAAGTGGGGAAATTTGAACTGGCAAACCAAGGGACGGTTGTTTTGGACGAAATCAGCGAAATGCCGATGCCAATTCAAGCCAAATTACTGAGGGCGCTCCAGGAGAGGACAATTGATCGGGTTGGGGGAAGCAAACCGATACCGATAGAGGTGAGAGTTATTGCCATCAGCAATACGGACATCAGGAGCGCGGTTAGGGAAGGGAAATTCAGAGAGGATTTGTTCTACCGGATCAATGTTATCCCGTTTATCATCCCTCCGTTGCGGGAGCGGAAGGGCGATATTCCCTTACTGGCTCAACATTTCCTAAAGAAATACAGTTCGCTCAACGGAAGGCCAGTGAAAAGAATATCCGATGAGGCCCTTTCATTGCTGCTGGGTCTTGAATGGAAGGGAAATGTAAGGGAGTTGGAGAATACGATCGAAAGGTCTGTCCTCCTGTCAGGACAGGACACCATTTTTCCTGACCATCTATTTCTGGAAGAAGAGGGATATGATAAACAGAGATCGAGTCAAATCAGACCGGGCCTGACTGTCAGGGAAATGGAAAGAGAATTGATCTTTAAGACCCTGCAAGAGGTGGATGATAACAGGACGCATGCAGCGGAGATGCTGGGGATCAGTATCAGGACGTTGAGGAACAAGTTACGGGAATACAGAGAGGAAGGCCGGGTGGAGCATATGGCGTAGAAACAGGGCGGAAGGAATTGGAAGGCCCCGCCGTCAAGTGATGCCGGCTCAGGGTCTGTTGCGAGTTTAGGTCTCACTTTGTTCATGCAAATTCCGGATTTTTAGGGAAAAGGGGGAACAGACAATGGAATCGGGAAAATTATTCAGGG
>CAZACO010000167.1:6163-7759 GCA_964483185.1 uncultured Desulfobacteraceae bacterium | reverse complement strand
GGCAGCTTTATCTTTGCGATCTCATCCATACCGCCTTCAAGTTCCACTCTTATGGTGGCGTCATCCCCTTCTGGTTGCACGCCGGTTACCACAGCCGCATGACTCAGACCCAGCTCTTCCGCTAACATGATCCCGACCATCCCGCAGTTGTCGTCATCTGCCTGGACGCCCGTGAGTACCAGGTCATATTCCAGATCTTTAATAACCTTTGCGAGGATCTTGGCGATCACAAAACCGTCTAATTCACGTTCTCCCGGATCAATCCGGATGGACGTATCCGCCCCCATTGCCAAGGCCCGCCTCAAGACCTCTTCATCTTCTTCATCGCCGATGGTGATGGCGGTTACGTTCCCGCCAAACTTCTCCTGGAGGAGAACCGCTTCTTCTATGGCATAGTTATCCCAGTCATTAATGACGTATGCCAGGGCATTTTTCTTCACGCCTTTCTTAAGTTCATCGATCTCCAAGTCCACTTCCTGGGTCAGCGGAACCCGTTTGATGCAAACAATGATATTCATGTGTTACCTCCTAAGCCTGATAAACCGGAAAAGTGCCTAAAGTGTCTAAAGTTTAAAGTGCCTAAAGTTTGAAATTCCTTAATCCCTCAATTCACAATGCCGATACCAGAAGTCTCATAAGGTCAATGACGTTGATTTCATCTTCCAATCCCCCTGTCTTGATGGCATCTTCAAAATGTATGTAGCAGAAGGGGCATGCGGTGACAATCACATTCGCACCTGCCTCCCTGGCCATCTGTATCCTCTTCTCGGCCATCCGCATTTCCTCCTGCTCAATCTCATGCCAGAGGATCACATCCCCGCCTCCGCAGCAGAAGCTCCTGTCCCGGGAACGCTTCATCTCTACCAGGTTGAGGCCCGGAATCGCCCGAAGCAGTTTTCTCGGGGGATCATATATCCCGTTATGACGCCCCAGATAGCAGGGGTCATGGTATGTGTAAATATCTTTTGGGTCTAATTGTTTCAATGGGTTCAATTTGCGGTTCTCAATCAGGGTCGAAAAAAATTCGGTATAGTGAACCACTTGCGCGGATATGGGATAATCGTTTTTGAGCGTGTTATAGGCGTGGGGATCCGTGGTAACGATCTTGTTGAAACGGATCTCGTTGAGGGTCTCCATGTTCTCTTCGAGCAGGAGTTGGAAGAGGCCTTCTTCCCCCATGCGTCGGACCTGGTGACCTGAATCTTTTTCAAGGGGTCCCAAGATACCAAAGCCAATCCCTGCCATATGAAATGCCGTGACGATGTCAGAGACAATGGCCTGGGCGGCTGGATCATATGAACCGTAGCTGTCTACAAAAAAAAGGACATCCACCTCGTCGCCCTGGCGCAGGATCTTTACAGGCGTCTCCTCCAATTCCTTGATCCACTCCGCCCGTTTTGCGGCGGGCTTCCCGAAGGGATTTCCTGTTTTTTCAACATGCATTAAGACCTGATTAAAGGTCTTGGGGTTCTGAGCGGTCTCTATCAGATGGCGTCTCATATCTATGATCTTGTCAATATATTCTATGAAGACCGGGCATTCTTCTTCACACGCCCCACAGGTCGTGCACGACCAGATTTCATCGTGCGATAGTAT
>CAZACO010000167.1:0-6063 GCA_964483185.1 uncultured Desulfobacteraceae bacterium | reverse complement strand
TTGAAAAACACATTAGGCAGTGCGGTAATGATGTGGAAGTGTTTCCCCAAGGGGAGGAAGTTGAGGAAAAAGAAAAAGGCCAGGATATGCAGCCAGTAGCTCGCCGCATGAATCCCGGCAAGAGATTTGGGATCAGAGCCTGCCAGAACCAGCGAGGCCATTTCGGAAGCAGGCAGCCACCTTGGCGGGCCGGATCGGTCCAGGAGGAGGCCGCTTCCTTCATAAAACATGTCCGTGAGCATCAGAAAGGCGATCAGACCGAGGACAAAATAGGCCTCAAATTGATGACTTCCCCGGTATCGTTCGGGCCGGATCATGGCCCGCCTCAAAACGGCCCAGAGGCACGCGCCGAGTACAATCAATTCAAACAGGTCCTTGAGACTATCGTAAAAAATCCCGAAGCCTGTCTGCATAAGGGGGCGAAGAACGGGTATGTTCATCCCTTGGGTCACCAGGTCAATGGAACGGAGCCCCAAGACCACGAACCCCCAGAATATCATGATATGAATCACGCCCGCCCACAGATAGCGGGGCTGGCGTTTTTGAATAATTGCGTAGACAAAGAGGCCCAAAACCCTCTTCGCGAGAGAGGTAAAACGGGGATCGGCCTGTCCAGAACGAATCAGGATAGATCGCTTGTAGATGATATATGAAAAGAGCGACAGCCCTCCGATAAAAATTGCCCAGGCAAAGACGGTGCCGGGCACGCCGAGGTATGTGCTATTGGCGGGATGGATTGAAAGCATAATTACACCTCTTCGAAATATATGCCCTTAAAACTCCGGCTCAGGGAATTCTTTCAGAACCCCCTGAGCCTACATGATTGGTGGCGGCAACCCCACTGACTTTTCGAGAAGTTGCGGCTTGGTAGCCTTACCCCAAGACCGATTGTTCTTGCTCCTGATTAGACGCGTAAACCTTACTTCAACGTACCCTTTGTAAAAATTTCCACAAATATGTCAGCCAGACTTTCTAAACCTACCGGCCCATCCTTTCGGTACCATTTGATGGTGTAGTGCACCATTCCGAGGAAGGCAAATATGGCGACGCTGTGGGGGATCTCTTTTGTCAGTTGATATTCGTCCAGTTCTTCGAATACCGATTGGAAAAGGTGAACATAACGTCTCTGTTTATCCACCAATATGCGCCGGTGCTCACTGTTCAATGAACTTTGCTCATTAACCAAGAGGATGAGCCGTTCTGGATTCCCGGCATAATATTGGGTGTAGAAGTGGAGTATTTTGTTCAATTTATCTCGGGGAAGGAGATCCCCGGTGCAGATCTCTTCCAAAGTGGTCAGGGCGTTGTCCATGGCATCATTCATGAGTTTGAAGAGGATCTCCTCTTTGCTACTGAAGTAATGATACAGGGATGACTGGTTCATGCCAAGCTCACGGGCGATTTCCCGCATGGAGGTGGAATGATAGCCCTTATAGGCAAAAAGATGCGATATAACGAGCTGGATTTCCAGGACTTTTTCCCGGTTTTTTGCGCTGGGCATGGTGAAATTCCCTAATGTCCAAACAAACGTTTGATCGAAAAGGCAGGATATCACCGCCCCGCGCCTCTGTCAAGTGTTGTAGTGAAAGATGCGGGGTGCGGGGTGGTCAGGTTTTTCTATCTTCGACTTGCATTTTTTCCGCTGTTGGGATAGTAAGAAACAGAGCGCCCATGGATTCTGTTCGGCTGAAAGAGGGGCGGATTCTGAATTGACAGTATGAAAACATCGTAATAAACTCAAACGTTCCGTTTTCCTATTCAGACCATTGATCCGGATTTTCACCGGGCTCATAGAGAGGATCTTTTGTCACCGTCCGTGGTGTGGGCGTTAGGCGCAAGGCCTAAGGAGAGGGCCTCTCCGGGCCCAAGGCAAATTTCCAGTTTCGAGTTTCAAGTTTCAGTTTCATATGAGGGGCTATGGCCGAAAAGAAATTTGAAGAGGCGATGCAGCGATTAGAGGAGATCGTGCAGGGTCTGGAGGGTGGTGACCTGTCTTTAGGAGATTCCCTAAAGGTGTTTGAAGAAGGGATGAGTCTGGCCAAATTCTGCTCTCAGGAACTTGAGGCCGCAGAGAAAAAGGTGACACTCCTTGTAAAGGAAAGCGGTGGGAAATTGAGTGAAGCGCCCTTTGAGCTTGATGGAGAACAATGATGCCCCCTGCGGCCGTTTTTGATCTGAAAACCTATCTTACTGAAAAAAAGGCCATCGTAGATACCGCTCTCCAGGATTATTTTCCTGAACCTGAAGGGTTCACAGCTGAGCTCATAAAGGCCATGCGATACAGTCTCTTTGCAGGAGGTAAACGACTGAGGCCGATCCTCTGCATGGCCGGTGCCGAGGCAGTGGGCGGTTCTGGAAGAGAGGTCCTTCCGGTGGCATGTGCACTGGAATTGATTCATACCTATTCCCTGATTCATGACGATTTACCTGTGATGGATGACGACGATCTGAGACGGGGTAAACCGACGAATCACAAGGTATTTGGAGAACCGATCGCATTGCTGGCCGGGGACGGCCTCCTGACCGAGGCCTTTAGCCTGATGACGTCGCCCGAGGTCTCAACCCGGATATCCCTCTCTATCCTCCTTAAGGCAATACGGCTGATTGCCCGGGCGGCAGGGCATGAGGGAATGGTGGGGGGGCAGGCCGTCGATATTGAATGGGAAGGAAAAGAGGCCGAACACGCGATTGTGAAGTTTATGCATACCCATAAGACAGGCGCCCTGATTACCGCGGCAGTGGCCTCCGGTGCTATCTTAGGGGGCGCCGACGAATCCCGATTGCGGTCCATCACCTCCTATGGCGAAAAGATCGGCCTGGCCTTTCAGATTTCAGACGATATTCTAGACATTGAAGGTGACAGCAAGACAATGGGAAAGCGGGCCGGTGCCGATGAAGAGAAAGGGAAGATGACCTACCCGGCGGTCCTCGGTCTGGACACATCGAAGACCATTCAATCGGACCTGGTTCAGGCGGCTGTCCAGGAGCTGCGGGAATTTGACGGCAGGGCCGAGCCCCTTCGTCAGATCGCGCGATATATTATCGAGAGAAAAAAATGACCACACCCGAGACAACCGAAAGGCTGTTGGACAAGATCAACAGCCCTGCTGATCTGAAAGGCCTTTCCATCGACAGACTTCAGCAGTTGGCAGGAGAGATTCGAGAGAAGATCATCGAGACAACATCCAAGACCGGCGGGCATTTAGCGCCCAGTTTAGGGGCCGTCGAACTGGCCATCGCCCTCCATCTCGTCTTTGATGCGCCGAAAGACAAGATTATCTGGGACGTAGGACATCAGGCCTATGCCCACAAGCTGATTACCGGGCGGCGGGATCGTTTTCACACCCTGAGGACCTACGGGGGGATCAGCGGGTTCCCGAAGCGGTCGGAGAGTCCTTACGACACCTTTGATACCGGTCATAGCAGCACCTCCATTTCCGCTGGCCTCGGGATTTCAACGGCAAAGTGCCTGAAAGGAGAAAAGAGTAAGGTCATATCGGTGATCGGCGATGGTTCCATGACCGCCGGAATGGCCTTTGAAGGTCTCAACCAGGCCGGCGAGACCGAAAAAGACCTTATCGTTGTCCTGAACGATAATGCCATGTCCATAGCGCCCAACGTGGGGGCCTTCTCATCCTTCATCAGCCGAAAGATGACCGGCAAGCGGTTCGTCAATCTGAAGAAGGATCTGGAGAACTTTATCAAGTCTCTCCCGGGCGTGGGCGAAAACATCTTGAATCTCGTCCGCAAGAGCGAGGATTCGTTTATTACCTTCTTTACACCGGGTATGATGTTCGAGGCCTTCAAGTTCAAATACATCGGGCCTATCCAGGGCCATCGCCTTGATCTGCTCATCGAGGCCTTCACAAATGCCTCCCATTTAGAAGGACCTGTCCTGGTTCATGCCTTGACCGTGAAGGGGAAGGGATATGCGTTTGCTGAAAAGGATCCTGCCTACTTTCACGGGGTCGGTTCTTTCGAAATCCCCACGGGTTCACCTCCCAAGGACAGGCCTAAGTCTCCGCCGTCCTATACATCCATATTCGGGAGCACTATGGTGGATCTCGCTCAAAAGGATGATAGTCTGTTTGCCATTACAGCGGCCATGCCTGAAGGCACCGGCCTGGCTGAATTCTCGGAGTCTTTTCCTGAACGATTTTTGGATGTGGGGATCGCGGAACAGCATGCCGTGACGTTTGCCGCCGGTCTTGCCACTGAAGGTTTCAGGCCGGTGGTGGCCATCTACTCCACCTTTCTTCAAAGGGCCTATGATCAGATCATCCATGATGTCTGTCTACCCAATCTGCCGGTGGTTTTTGCCCTTGACCGGGGTGGGCTTGTGGGGGAAGACGGGCCGACACATCACGGGCATTTTGATGTGACCTACCTGCGGAGCCTCCCCAATATGACCTTCATGGCGCCAAAAGATGAAAACGAGTTGAGGCATATGCTCTATACTGCCCTGCAGCATTCAGGCCCTGTAGCCATCAGGTATCCGAGGGGGAAAGGGATCGGGGCGCCGATGGACCCGGAGTACAAGCTGCTTCCGATCGGCAAAGCTGAAATCCTGCGAGAGGGTAACGCCCTGCAGATCTTGGCCCTTGGAAGTATGGTCGCCCCATCCCTGGATGCTGCCGCCTCCTTGGAAAAAGAGGGGATATCTGTGGGCGTGGTGAACTGCCGTTTTGTGAAGCCCTTAGATAAAGGGTTGGTGGATATCGGCGCATCCTCGGGCCGGGTCCTGGTGGTGGAAGAGAATATCCGGCAGGGCGGTCTTGGCGGGGCCATACTGGAACTCTTCAATGATGCCGAACTCAAGAATGTCCGCGTCAGTAGGATCGGGTTGCCCGATAAATTCGTGGAACATGGCCCCCAAGATCTTTTGAGGGCGAAATACGGGCTTGACAGTGCCGGGATCCTGAGGGAGGCGAAAGCTTTATTGACGATTGACGATTGACGATTGGATATGTGTGGCATCGCTCTGCTCAGTCTGTTTCAAATAAGATGGGAAATCCATAAATCAGCCATCTCCAGCCTTCGGCCTTCATTAGAACATAAACGTTCACAGGTTCAGGGTTCAAGGTTACCTTTAAGCATAACGGGTGCACTAAGTTGGACGGAAATACTGTTGTCGAGCGCCGCAGAAATACGCGGTCGAGATTGGACCGTCTCTTAGTGGAGAGGGGGCTGGCCGGGAGTCGTGAAAAGGCAAAGGCCATCATCATGGCCGGCCTTGTTGAAGTGGATGGGGCACGGGTTGACAAACCCGGGCATCTTGTCCGGGAACCGGTGTCCATTTGCGTGAAGGAATCTCATCCTCCCTATGCCAGCCGGGGAGGACTGAAGCTTGAGGCGGCCCTCGAACACTTTTCAGTGAGCGTCCAATCACTCACCCTGTTAGACGTGGGTGCCTCAACAGGCGGCTTTACCGATTGCCTGCTCAAGCATGGTGCCCGGAAGGTCATTGCAATAGACGTCGGCTATGGGCAGTTGGACTGGACCCTCCGTCAGGACCCGAGGGTAGAGGTCCTCGAAAAAACGAATATCCGTCACCTGAAACCGGAACGTCTAAAAGGCCCTGCCCACGGGGCGGTCATCGATGTCTCGTTTATCTCGCTCAGACTGGTTGTCCCCCCTGTGTCCGATCTTCTTCGAGATGATGCCTTTATTATTGCCCTGATCAAGCCCCAGTTTGAGGTGGGGAAGGGGCAGGTGGGGAAGGGGGGCGTGGTGCGGGACCCTCTCCTGCACAAAGATGTCATAGAGAAACTGACCCGCTTTTTTGACGTCTCGGGCTGGCGGGTTGAGGGGCATATCCCTTCTCCCCTGTTAGGGCCCAAAGGGAACCGCGAGTTTCTCATCTACCTGACGAGGGGTTAGGTTCTGGATGCTGGATACTGGGTACTGGATACTGGATGATGGGTATTAGGTGCGGGTTGCCAGTTGCGAGTTGCGGGTTGCGCGTTTTTCAATAGTCAATAGTCAATTGAAAGGGTTGTGGGGGGAAGGATGGCCATTGATCGTCTATTGGAGATCATCGAGGAGATCGCGGCAGGCAAATAC
>CAZACO010000166.1:0-7788 GCA_964483185.1 uncultured Desulfobacteraceae bacterium | reverse complement strand
ATTGCCACGCTCCACTCCCGGGCTGGCGTCTGGTTTGCCGAAAATGGCCTTATTGAAGAGGCGCTCCGCCATGCACTGGCGGCCCGCGACATCCCATTTGCGGTGCAGTTGGTAGAACAGCACCGTCACCACATCATGGACGAAGAGCAGTGGAACCGCATGAACCGCATTTTGAGTCTGTTTCCCGACCACGTGGTTGAAACCCATCCGGAACTGCTTCTGATGAAGGCCTGGATATCATACCAGCTCTTCCGTTATCCGGAAATGGCGGAAATCCTGGACCGCGTTGAATCCCTAATCTCTACGGAACCGTCGGAAACAGATAAATGGGTTCATTTACGCGGTGAAATCGATGCCCTGCGCGGAACCCAATACTATTTTGAGGCTGACGGTCAAAAGGCCTTGTCCTTTACACAAAAGGCCCTCGTCAGGATATCCCCCAAGCATGCCCTGGCGCTCGGTCTGGCCGGGCTCATCCATGGTGTTGCCTGCCAGATGGTGGGCGACCGAGCCGGCGCCCTTGGATTTGCCTTTGGCAAAATTGCAGAGAAAACCCCTGTAAAAGCGTCATTTACGACCCGAAAACTGTTTGGTTTATGTTTTGCATATTGGGTGGAAGGGGAACTTTCACAGCTGTTGCGGATAGCCGATCAAAATTTGGAGCGCGCCCGGAAATGGCGTTTGCCGGACAGTTTACAGGGTTCGAATTATTTTATGGGCATTACACATTATCTGCTGAACGACCTGGCTTCAGCGGAAAAGCATTTGACGCATGTGGTGGACCAACTATACGTGGGCCATGCCTTCGCAGACATCCACAGTTGTTATGCTTTAGCACTGATTTACCAAAGCCAGGGTCTCACCGAAAAGTCCGACGAGATGACCGAGTTGGCCGCAGACTTTGCGCTGCAAAGTGGTAACGCGCATATTATCATGACAACCCGGGCCTTTGAGGCGGAACTGGCCCTTCGGCAGGGACGATTGAGCAAGGCCCGTCATTGGGCGCATCAGTTCAATCCCGAACCCTTTCGGCCGATGACATGGTTTTATATTCCGCAGCTGACCCTGGCCAAGATCCTGTTGGCTGAGGGTACGATGGAAAGTTTTCTGCAGACAGGAAATCTGTTAGGGAAATTATACGATTTTGTCCTGTCCACCCACAACACCCGCGCCCGTATTGACGTGCTTGCGCTCCAAGCTTTGCTGCATGACGCTCAAGGCCAGGCTTCAGCGGCCATGGAAAACCTGGTCGAATCGCTCGCCCTGGCGGAACCGGGCGGTTTCATCCGGAACTTTGTGGATTTGGGTCCTAAAATGGCCGATCTGCTCAAAAGGCTGCGAGAACAGAATGTCGCCGTTGACTATGTCGGAAAGATTATAGATGCCTTCAGGCATGAGGAACCAGTGGTAGAGGATGGCCCAGAAACTTACCGTCCTGATAAGCCTGCCATGAAATCGCAGCCCCTGGTTGAGGCCCTCACCCATCGCGAACTCGATATCCTGGAACTGCTGGCAAAGCGGCTCCAAAACAAGGAGATTGCGGATAAACTGTTCGTTTCACCTGAAACCGTCAAAACCCACCTGAACAACATCTACCAGAAACTCAATGTGAGCAACCGCCGGAAAGCCGTTGACAAAGCAAATGCCTTAGGCATCTTGACAAGTTGAAACCGAAGACTCGAAAATGTACCCAGGCAAACTGGAAATGCCTGCCTGCTGATGATAGAACTTGACCTGACCAAGAACCTGGTCTAAAATTATTCATCAGGGCTTTCAGTAGAAGCATATTAATGGGGAACACAAAATGACTGTTCAGATAAATATTTACGAAGCTAAGACGACATTTTCCAAGCTGGTCAAAAAGGCCATTGCAGGAGAGGAGATTATCATCGCCCGGTCCGGAAAGCCGGTTGCTAAACTTGTACCTTTTCAAAAGCCACATAGCGATCGAGTACCAGGCTCGGCCAAAGGGAGAGTTTTTATTTCTCAGGATTTTGACGAACCCCTTCCGAATGATCTTTTAAAGGCGTTTAACCAATGAGATACCTTCTGGACACACACGCATTTCTGTGGTTCATTTCTGACGACAAGCGCCTATCGAAAAACGCGAATGCCCTCATGAGGAATCGAAGCAACGAGCTTTATTTCAGCTCTGCCAGTGCCTGGGAAATTTCGATCAAAATTGGAATTAGAAGGCTGTCCATCCAGGATGAAATGGAATCTTTTCTCCTTGCCCAGTTGTCAGAGAACGGAATTTTACCCCTGCCCATTACGATCCCTCACGCTGCATACATCACCAAATTGCCTGGGATTCACAAAGACCCGTTTGACCGAATTCTTATCGCCCAGTCCGTCATTGAAGATATGCCTCTGCTCTCTCGAGATCGGACCCTCAGAAAGTACGATGCAAACGTCATCTGGTAAGGGTCTCATCAAGAGCCACTCGAAAAACATCTACCAAAAACTCAACGTGAGCAACCGCCCTCGGCATCTTGAAGAAATGATTACCTTTTTCTCTCTCCGTTTGCGTCTTTAACGCAGCTTTCTTCCCCAAGTCTCCCCGTCCCTCTCCCGCAACACTCCCCTCATGATCCCACATCTCCTTATCCCCGTGAACCCATCTCCCCCAATTCTTATCAAATTTTCGCAAAAATCCCCCATTTCTCCCCCGTTTCGGGGGATGTGCTATCCGTCAAAATCTCCTAAGTTCCAGTTAAACAGGTTGATGGAATACATTCTTTTCCCCGTGCGCAAGAGGTCCTAAGGCAAGGCAACGAAAGGAGTCGGTGATTTGGGAAGGATCGTTATCGAGACGTTTTCGACCAATCATAAGGAGGAAGGATTAAACCAGGTTTTTCAGGCAGATAGATGGTGATAATGCATTATTAACATTCAACCAAAAAAGGAGGTAGCAAAATGAAAATCGGAAACAGAAAAATTTTAGCCGTATGGGTCCTGTTAACATGTGTATTTTTTTCGTTTACGACGCTGGCAAGTGCTGATGAACCTTCCGGCACCGTAACCATGGAATCCACTTCCATTGCCATCGGCATCGGGGTCCAGTGGGGTGACGGCATACTGAAATTCCAGGGCAAAGAATACAAATTCAGTATCAAAGGCCTTTCGGTGGTCGATCTGGGTGTCTCCAGCATATCGGCGAAAGGCAAAGTCTATAACCTCAAGAAGCTCTCCGATTTCGCAGGCACATACACCGCGGGCGAAGCCGGCATTGCCGTAGGTGCTGGGGTTGGTGCTTCAAGCATGCGAAACCAAAATGGCGTGGACATGACGCTGACGTCTACCAAGGCGGGCATCAAATTCAAACTTGCGCCGGAAGGCCTAAAGATAGAGTTGAAATAATCTATTAACCTATGAATTGTCCCATCCCATGCGAATTCCAGCGATTCCGGTGTGATACAGCTCGCCGGGTTCGCTGGTTCGCATGGGGAACAAAAAGGGGTGTCGTACCGTCGCCATGAAATGCTGTGGCCCTTTTTGAGCGTAGACGTCCTGCCTGGTGAAGGGTGATCTTACTTAAATCTAAAAAACGAGCCTCTATTTTCCGGATTTAGCCATGAGTGAAGCAGCCGTTGATTTCAGTCTATTGAATAAAGGGGTCCTATCTGTCCATCTGAATGGAAAATGGCAGATGGAGCAGGATGTGCCTTCTAAGGAAGAGATGGACGATCAACTCCATCAGTATCCCGCGGTAAAGCAAATCGTATTTGATTCAACCGCCCTGAACGCATGGGACAGCAGCCTTCTCATTTTTCTTTTTGACCTGACAAAAGTGGCTCGAAAAAAGGAAATTGAGATTAACAAAGCCGGTTTGCCCTCAGGCGTTCGGCAACTGATCGACCTGGCCACAGCGGTACCCAAAAAAGAAGACGTGAGCCAGACCGTCAGCCGGGAAGGTTTTTTTGCCCGGGTCGGAACGGATGTGATCGATTTTGCTAAATCCGCCGGGGACCTCGTCACATTTATCGGGGCTGCTTTCGTGGCATTTCTACGAATGATCACGGGACGTGCCCGCTTTAGGGCCTCGGACTTGGGCCTTTTTCTTCAGGAAGCAGGGGCCCAGGCCGTGCCCATTGTCTCGCTGATCAGCTTCTTAGTGGGCTTGATATTGGCGTTTGTGGGAGTTGTGCAGTTAGCCATGTTTGGGGCCGAAGTGTACGTAGCCGACCTGGTGGGAATCGCCATGGTTCGGGAGATGGGGGCCATCATGACCGGCATCATCATGGCCGGACGTACCGGGGCGGCCTATGCGGCCCAGTTGGGAACCATGCAGGTCAATGAAGAAATCGACGCCCTTGAAACCCTGGCCGTTCCCCCTATGGAATTCCTGGTATTGCCGCGTATGGTGGCATTGACCCTGATGATGCCTTTTCTGACCCTGTACGCCAATCTCATGGGGATCCTGGGCGGCGCCCTTGTGGCGGTGGGGATGTACGATATCAATATCATGGTTTATTTGGACCGGACCAAGGCCGCCATCGGGCTCAATGATCTGTTTGTCGGCCTGTTTATGGGTGCTGTTTTCGGTATCCTGGTGGCCCTGTCCGGATGCCTGCGGGGCATGCAGTGCGGCCGCAGCGCCTCCGCCGTGGGCGATGCTGCCACGTCGGCAGTGGTTACAGGGATTGTGGCCATCATTATCGCCACCTCTTTGATTACAGTCGTTTGCAATATCCTGGGAATTTGATGGCGGAAAGTGAAAGTTATGGAAAAAAAAGAACCTTACATCTCGGTAAAGGATCTCACCATGGCGTACGGCGATTTTGTGGTGATGCGGGACCTGAATTTTACCATTAACCATGGGGATATCTTTATCATCATGGGAGGGAGCGGTTGCGGAAAGAGCACGCTTCTGAGGCATATGATCGGGCTCAAATCCCCGGCCAAGGGGGACATCCTCTACCGTGACTTCAACTTTTGGAAATCCGAAGCGGCGGAACGTCAGCAAATGATGCGACGTGTGGGGATCCTCTATCAGAGCGGTGCCCTCTGGAGTTCCATGACCCTGGCTGAAAATGTGGCCCTTCCGCTGCAGCAGTATACAAAGTTAAGCAAGGAGAAAATCAAGGAGCACGTCTCCCTGAAGCTGGCCTTGGTGGCGCTTTCCGGATTCGAGGATTTCTATCCTTCGGAAATCAGCGGTGGTATGCGCAAGCGGGCCGGCCTGGCACGGGCCATGGCCCTGGACCCGGAAATCCTTTTTTTTGATGAGCCGTCAGCCGGTCTGGACCCGGTGAGCGCCAAACGGTTGGACGACCTGATCCTGCAGCTCCGGGACAGTCTCGACGCGACCGTGGTGGTGGTGACCCACGAACTGGCCAGCATTTTTGCCATCGGCAATAACTCGGTGTTTCTCGACCCTGAAAGCCGCACCATGATCGCTTCCGGCGATCCGAAAAAGCTTCTGGCGGAAGACCATGACCCGAGGGTCCAGACCTTTTTGAGGAGGGGAGAAGCGGAAGGGGATGCCAGTCAGGATTCAGGGGCATGTGGAAAATGTGTTTGATGAGAATTCAGTTTTTTGCTCACGCAAAGCCGCAAAGCTCGCAAAGAAAAGCAACGAGCTAAATTTATCTAAGAATCTTGGCGTCTTTGCGCGTGAGACATTTTTGGTCCCGGTTTATGCGCCTTTGGCGGGTTTATCCGGATCAGGGGGGTGAAAACAGATGGCCAAACAGGCAAGTAAAACCGTTATCGGCGTCTTTGTGGTCAGCTCCATCGCCATGTTGATCGCTGGCGTGATCATTTTCGGCAGCGGTGACATGTTCAAAAAGACCAACAAGTATGTCATGCTTTTCGAGAGTTCCGTGAAAGGTCTCAGCGTGGGTGCCCCGGTGATCTGGCACGGGGTGGAGGTGGGGTCTGTAAGCAGCATTATATTAAAAGCCAATGCGAAAAAACTCACCATCGATATCCCTGTTGTGATTGAAGTAGATCCCCAGCGCATGGAAGTCGAAGGGGAAAGAAAAAGCCCTCGCGAACAGGTTAAGCTTTTGATTGCCAAGGGGCTGCGGGCGCGATTGGTGCTTGAGAGCTTCGTAACCGGTTCCTCCATGATTGAACTGGAATTTCTTCCGGGAACCCCGGTGCGGTTGACCGGTAAAGACACCCGATACCCTGAAATCCCCACCGTAACGTCGACCATGGACAAACTGACCCAGAAGCTGGAGAACCTGCCCATCGAAAAAATTGCCGGGAAACTGGTCGACATCCTGGACCATCTCGACAGTGTGCTCGCTGATCCCCAGATTAAGGAGATGGTGAGCCATTTGAATGGGGCCAGTGAGAAACTTGATCAGGTGCTCGAAAACGCAGACAAACTGGTTCTTGATGCAAACGGCGAGATCAAAGAGCTCACTGGGAACCTCAATAAAAAGTTGGATACCTTGTCGGACGGCATGCAGGTAACACTGGGCGATGCACAAAAGGCATTGAAGGACACATCCGAAAATATCCACGGCGTATCCCTTGATGCAAGAAAACTCCTTCAGGATGTGGACAGCCAGGTGAAACCCCTGTCCGGCAAAATACAGACGGCCCTGGTTTCCGCACGCGTGGCACTTGATAAGGCAAAAATTACGCTGGGCGCTGTTAATGGGTTCGTAGGAGAACGCTCGGATACCCGCCACAAACTGAATCGAACCCTGGATGAGATTGGGGCGGCAGCCAAATCGCTCCATTCACTGATGGATTACCTGGAACGGCATCCGGAGGCGCTACTGCAGGGCAAAGGAGGTAGAGGAAGATGAAAAAAATGAGATTCGGGAGGCGTTGTTTTGCAGCGGTCATGCTGGTTGTTTTTGCCATGATCCTGACCGGCTGCATCGGCGGGAGCAGCAAGCCCTCAAAATTTTATCTGTTACGTTCCATGGAGGACTCTCAAAAAAGTTTACCGACCGCAGGAAATGAAGGAAGCGTTTCGGTCCTTATCGGACCCATTACACTGCCGGCCTACCTGGACCGTACCCAGATGGTCACGGTGGCCGGGAAACATGAACTGGTTCTGGAGGAATTCAACCGCTGGGCCGAACCCCTGAAGGAGAATTTTTACCGGGTGCTGATGGAAAATCTCTCCTTGTTGTTAAACACATCAAACGTCTACGCCTATGATCGAGAGGGCGCATCCACAGCAGACTATCAGATCGTCATCGATGTCACTCGTTTTGACAGCGTGGCTGGCGGGGATGCGGTTTTAGCCGCCTTCTGGTCAGTCAGCGGCAAGGACAGCTCACCGAGCGCAAAGCGTAAATCCGTTTTTCGCAAGGCAATGCCTTCCACGGGCATAACCGGGGTCGTAGAAGCTCAAAATCAGACGGTAACCGAATTCAGCCGTGAAATTGCCAAGACAATCCAGTCGTTACAGCGCTAAATATTTTGGGGTCGTGACTCATGCTTGATCAAACAAAAGGAAAACATCTCAAACTCTGGACTCCGGCAACCTACCGGATTGAGATAGAAGGATATCTGGAAGAAAGCATGTCCGAGCGCTTGGGGGGAATGCGGATCAACATCCGCGGAAGAGACGATCAAACTATGGTGACCACGCTGGAGGGTCGCCTAAGGGACCAGGCGGCACTGGCGGGGATCTTGAACAGCCTCTATGAAATGCATCTGCCGATACTGTCCGTGGAAAACCTATGTGAGTCTAACAAGGCTCATGGGGAAAACGAATAGAGAAGATCCGTACGCTTTTTCTGGACGTTATCTGGAAATCCGAAAATGAACTACCCCGCCGCAAGCAGCGGGGTATCATCAAAAGCATTGAGCGCC
>CAZACO010000165.1:0-7791 GCA_964483185.1 uncultured Desulfobacteraceae bacterium | reverse complement strand
TCCCGAAAGAGAATCGGGGGGCAAGATAGAGCATGGCCTCTGTGATGGCCTCTTCGCCGGGCTGCGCGTATTTGGAGGCATCGGAAAGGGGGACCTGCGACGGCACCGGAACCATGTGAATGACCTCCACTTCCGTACGGCGTCCCTTTGCCTCGCAGAACCGGTAGCAGTTCTGTGCAAGGGGGATCGCATTGGCAGGATTGGCAACCGAGAGGAGTATCCGAAATTCTTCCTTGTCAGGGATCGGTTCTTCCCGGAGTACAACGATCTCGTCCTCCGTGGGAATGGCCCGCTGTCTGGCATAAAAATGGTAGATGACAATGCCTGAAATGACCCATAATGGCCCCACCACCCATGCGATCGGGCTCATGTGAACGAGCCATACGGCAAGGACGGCCTGCATGAGGATCGCCGCCACCGGCGGGAAAGGGAAGAAGGGCATGACGAAGCCATAGGTCATTTCGTCAACCATATCCCTCCGAATGCGGATCACGCAGAGGTTGACCATAAAGAAGAGGAACAGGAACATCATGCTGGCGCTGGAGGCGACATCGATGGTAGGAAGGAAGGCGGCAACAATGATAACCAGCGCCCCTGTAAACAACAAGGCCCCGAAGGGTGTTCGGCGTTTTTCATGGAGCCTGGAAAAGAAGACGGGCAGCATCCGGTCTCTGCCGAGTGCGTATGAGGCGCGGGTGGCCGAGTAGATGGTGGCGTTCAGGGCCGACGTGGATGCGAAGATGACCGTGATGGTAACCAGGATGCCCCCGTACGAGGGAATCAGTCGGGAAATGGCCTGCCCGAAGCCCTTTGCCCCGTGGCTCCCAATCCACACCCAGGCAGGCTCTCCCACATCCTTGACCCCCACGACCGATGCAAAGGCAACTCCCACATAGGTGAATACGACGATGAAGATGGAATAGATCATGGCCTTGGGGAGATTGCGGCGTGGCTCAATCGCTTCATCGCCTGCCTGGGCGATGACCTCAAAACCTTCGAACGCCACGTAAGTGAAACCCATGGTGATCAGGAGCTTGTCCCACCCATTGGGCATAAAAGGCTCGAAATTGGCAAGGCGGCTGGGGTCGGTAATGGCAGTGGCGATCCCTACGAGGGCGATAAAGGCCAGGGTAACGGTCTGGCCCAGGGTGAAGAAGACGCCCATGGTGCCGGTCTCTGACGCCCCCCTGTAGTTGATGTAGATAAAAAGGCTTGCCACAACCACGGCCACCCCCTTTTCTACCAACAGGAGCTGGACGCCTGATACATTCAGGATGCCGAGCTGGCTCAGATAGTGGACCGTATACAGGGCGAAGGTGACGGCGTAGAGGCTCCCTGCCACAGAAGAGGCGAACCACTCCATCCATCCGGCCAAAAAGCTGGGTCCCCGCCCAAAGGCGATCCGGGCGAAATTGTAGGCCCCGCCCGCCCTTGGAACCGCCGAACTCAACTCTGCATAGGACATGGCCGTGAACAGGGCAATGACGGCGTTCAGTGCAAACGTCAGGAGTACGCCTCCGGGTCCGGCGATCCTCACGGCATTGCCAACGCCTAAGAAGACGCCGGCCCCAATCATCATCCCGACACCCATCATGGTGATATGGAGAAGATTGAGATTGCGGGACAGCTCTGTGGCGATGTGGGGAGGTCCTGTTCCGCAGCTCTTTTCAGGAGTGGTTTCTGGATCGGTTTCCATTGAGTATGTCGTTTTGAATATCCCGCAGAGAACCGGGCCGATGGGTATGAATTCGCTCGATGATGCGCCGGCACCAGAGCGTCAGAAAGGCGACGGCGCCCAATGCAAGGACCGTGAGGACGATGCCAAACACCATATCGAAGGTCACTATCGACTCCTTAAAAAGGGTACATAAAGCTCATGTTTTTGTCGCTTTCAACGGGTTTCGGAAAAAGATACCGCGATCCTGTGCAGAGCCCTGTGTGATAGAGGGTGACCATATATCGTAATGGAGGTATTTGTCAAATCCATTGGGCCCTATTTTGTGAACCGGTCTGATTCCGGCACCGAGATTGATGTTGACCCCGGTGTTGCAAGAGATTTCACCTTTTTTTAGAAAATGGGCTTCTTTTGCAGTACGAGACACCCAGATTGATGATGTCGGACGAATTCGCGTTATGCGACGTCCTGCTCAGTACATCCATAGTCACATTTGAGGCGTAGAGGATAGCATATTTCAGTGATTTGGGCGAATTCCAGCGCGACATCGGGGTTGACACAGGGCCGGGATTGTGAAAATTAATAGCGAGCGCATTCTCCGCAGCTTGCGGTCCCGCGGGATTAGCGAGCGAACTATAAAATGCAAGGAAATTTCCCTAGATTTGGGAGATTCTCCGTCCCGCCATTCGAGCGCGACTGCGGGGTTCTTCAATATCTTTTCCGGCATTCCCTGTGTCGCGACCCCTCAAATGATCCACTGGGTCCGGCAGGCTCTTTCCTTGAGGATGTTCATGAACCGGACGAAACCACGCTTTGTCGTGCAGGAGCATCACGCACGACACCTCCATTACGATTTGAGGCTGGAGATGGCCGGTGTCCTCAAATCGTGGGCCATCCCCAAGGGGCCGTCCCTGAACCCTGCTGAAAAGCGCCTCGCGGTCATGGTGGACGATCATTCCCTGGCATATCTGGACTTCGAGGGCATGATTCCTCCAGGCCAGTATGGGGCCGGTGCAGTCATAGCGTGGGACGCGGGCAGCTATCACCTCCTTGAAGGGGATGATCCGGCCCGGGCCGTGGAGGCCGGCAAGCTAACTATCGGGCTTTGGGGGAAGATCCTGAAAGGTGGATTCACCCTGTTCAGAATGAGG
The DNA here is from genome assembly GCA_964483185.1 of uncultured Desulfobacteraceae bacterium. Classification (GTDB taxonomy): domain Bacteria; phylum Desulfobacterota; class DSM-4660; order Desulfatiglandales; family Desulfatiglandaceae; genus CAZACO01. The sequence continues at coordinate 4,965 of CAZACO010000165.1, read as the reverse complement.
CCGAGGGACGACAAGAACTGGCTCCTGGTAAAGAAAAGGGACCCATACAGCAGGACCGACTGGAGACTGGAACCCGCCTTGACAGATGAAAAGAAACGAACGCTTCGTGAAAGGACCCCGTCGTGCAGGGCCCATCGATGCACAGAGCTGGGCCTGCCCATGAGATAACAGGTGACAGATTGCATGGAACATATCAAGGCGATAGGATTTGATCTCTTCAACACCCTGATTATTGCTGAACCGGGGGCACTCGAGGAGGCGTCAACCCGATTGATGGGGGGACTGGCACAGAATGGAATCCGTCCCGAGCCCGAGCCGTTCAAGAAGGCCTACCGTGAAGCTGCATTACGCTTTATCAGGCAGGCGAACCAGGATGGCAGGGAGACCCACAATCGTTTCTGGATCAGCGCGGCCCTGGAGCAACTGGGTTGCAGCCTGGCGCCTGATGATCCCCGGATATCCTCTGCCATTGAGGCCTATTTTTCAGCCTTTCTGGATTTCTGCCACCCTGTTCCCGAAACCGGTGAGATGCTCGAAACGCTCAGGTCTACCTACCGCCTGGGCCTCCTTTCCAATTTTACCCACGCCCCTGCGGCCGTAAAGCTCCTGCACCATCTCGGGCTCAGCTGTTTCTTTGAGGTTGTGCTCATCTCCGGGGACATCGGTTACCGCAAGCCCCATCCGCTGGTCTTTCGAAAGCTGATCGATGCACTGGGTGGAAACAGCGCTGAAATGCTGTATGTGGGAGATGATCCGGAGGCCGATATCCAGGGGGCGCTTAATGCGGGCATTCAGCCGGTCTGGTTTACCTATGCCCGGGACCGGGGAAGCCCCCTGCCTCTCGGGGCGGCATCCGATCCAATGGAAATCCCGGGCAACAACGTGCCTGCGATTTCCAGCTGGGAAGAACTCATTTCCCTTTTAGAGCGGGGATGAGACAAAAAGGATAAGGGCTTCCGAGATGAAGGTCAGGCGCCACAATGCCCGTGGGTGCCCCTGGTCTCACGCCCCGAGGTCTTTGACGGCCTGAAAGAGCTTGTCGAAAAGTCCCTGGAGTGTTCCTTACAAAGAGGGCGACGCAGACAGCCTGTTCCGCCAATGACCTGGCATACCGGGCCATATCCTTAAGAAAATTGCCAAGGAGATCAAAAATGAGCCATCGTAATATTGGCCAGGAAATCCTGGATGGCGTGAAAGAGATCAAGAGGTTTCACAAAGGCCAGAAGAGGCTAAGAACGCACACACTAAGCGAGCCTTCCTCTCCAAAAGTCATCAGGGAAAAACTAAAATTGTCCCAGGCTGCGTTTGCAAGCCTGCTCGGTGTAAGTTCACGGACCATCCAGGACTGAGAGCAAGGACGAAGACAGCCACAAGGCCCTGCGAAATCACTCTTGCGCATTGCAGAAAGTCGTCCGGAGATTTTAGCCGAGTTGCGATAATTCCCAACCAGCACTTACCTTCGTTCCTGTTGAGGGAAATGTATGATGAGATGGGCAGGTCGGAGTTATGAATACCATGGCCTTTTCCCGGACAGAGCTGTTTTGTGCCCACCCCATCGGCTCTTGGTGATATAGGATGACGCTTGGGCTGTTTTGACCGTGGGGGAATTAAGCTCTCACAACATAACCATACTCAAAACATCCAGACGATCAAACATGCCATTGGCGTGAGATGCGGGCACTCATTTCACGATCGTTCAACTCGCTCGAATCGAAGATATTGCAGAGTCTTTGACCTGCTGATATTTTTGGTCTTCGGGACGGGTATTGATATATTGATGCTGCTCTTGAAGGCTTATATAAATCATTCTAAAAGGCCAGCAAGTCAATAATTATCCGAAGAGGGATAGATAGGAGGCTGTCCGATAATACAAAAAATGATTTCCATGCCACGATATGTAGCATAAAAAGACGTTATAGACCACAATATGATGTGGCCAAAACCTTGAAACCTCTATTCTCGGACAGCCTCATAGGAACCAGCTATTTGAGGTGTTAAGTAGACTGTTTGATAACCACCGGTTGATATAAAAGAAAGGACAACTAAATGGGTACACGACATTCGGGACCAAAAAGGAAGGAATTCATTTCCGAGGCACATTCTGTCATACTAATTTTTTGCATTGCTCTATTAATGCTTGCCGGTTGTTTTAAACCCACCCTGAACTCAGTTAAACAGACCACAGATCAGAATGAACTCGCCGAAATCGCAATGGATGAGCGGAGTTGGCGTGTCAGTAATGCGGCGATTTCGAAGATCACTAACCAAGCCTTGTTGGAAAAAATTGCCCTCGAGCAAAAGTGGAGTCTTGCGCGTAAAGAGGCGGTAAAGAAGCTTACGAACCAAGCCTTGCTGGAGAAGATTGCCCTCGAGGACGAAGATAGGATTATCCGTTGCGAGGCAGTGAAAAAGCTTACAGACCCAGCGATATTAACAAAAATTGTCGTAGAGGATAAGGTATCTTATGTCCGTTTCGCTGCCATCGAGCGCCTCACTGGGCAAACCTTCTACCGCGAAAAGACGAGTGCAGGCCGCTCCTCCGGTTGGAGACCTCTAACTGGGAAACTAATAATGCAAATGACGATAGCAGAGGGGCTTGATAAACGCCACCGCTATGATGCTATGAAGAAAATCACCGATCAAGCCTTATTGGAGCAAATCGCCCTCCAGGGAAAAGACCCGGAAATACGCGAGGCTGCTGTGGCGAATCTAACAAACCGAGTCTTATTAGAGAAAATTGTCTTTGAGGATGAGGATAAGATAATTCGCAAAGCCGCCATGAATAATCTCAACAAAAGGCAAGCCTGGCTGGACAAAATCTTGCCTATACGCTCGAATATTTTCAGCCGAACCGCCAAGAAGAAGGACGTGCCCCAGACTTCTCTAGAAAAAATAGCTTTGGGGGCAAAACATTCGGATGATCGGAGTGCTGCGGTGCAGAATCTTACCAACCAAGCCTTATTAGAGAAAATCGCAATTGAGGATAAGGATGGGTCGGTCCGCCAAGCAGCCGTGAGAAAGCTCACTGACCAAACCTTATTAGAGAAATTCGCAGTTGAGGAGAAGGATCCTTACGTCCGAGAAGAAGCCGTGAGAAAGCTCACCGATCAAGCCGTGCTGGCGAAAATCGCAGTTGAAGATAAACATTTTGCCGTCCGCGAAGAAGTCGCGAGAAAGCTCACTGACCAAGCCGTGCTCGCAAAAATCGCACTTAAGGACGAATATAATTTTGCCCGCCAAGCAGCCGTGAGAAAGCTCACTGACCAAGCTTTGCTGGCCAAAATTGCCAGAAATGACAAGGATAAGGATGTACGTTCCGTGGCGGTTCAGTATCTCACAGATCAAACCTTGTTGGCGATAATAGCTGTGGAACATAAGGAATCCGTCATGCGGGAGAAAGCACTGCAGAATCTTAATGATCAAGGTTTACTGGCAAAAATCGCCCTACATACCAAATGGCCGGAAATCTGTACTTTGGCGATCCGTAAAGTGACGGACCAGAAACTCCTCCGTCAATGGGTTGAAACCTCTCGCCGGGCGGCAATCCGGCAAGCAGCGGTGAGAGGGATACTGGACGATAAGTATCTAGTCCAGCGACTAGAAATTGAACCTTCCGCGGCGGTGAGGGCTGCCATCATCAAAACACTTCGCACGGAAGGTTCGTTGTGCGAAGTCTCACTCAGAGCTTACCGCGAAAATGACCGTAGACAAGCCTTGGAACAATTAAAGAAGGTTTCTCGGAGAAAAGCGCTGGAGGTTACAAAGGTACATGAGGATTTGGCTCATAGAGCGCAAACACTATCCGTCGAAACCGACAGCAGCAAGCTGCTTAGGATGACGGTCAATGGTGAGTTTGATGTTCTGCGGACTACCGCCGCCAAGCGATTGAGCGATCCAAAAGCGGTTGAAAAGGCCGCTTTGATTTGCAGCGACCGCGAGGTACTCAGTATCTTGTTGGCTAAGCTGCGGGACAGAGACATGCTGAATCGAATCGCGATCAGTGCGGCCGATCCGGCCATGCGTTTTGCTGCAGCACAGAAATCAGGCACAAAATCGTGGGAGCAAATTTTTGAGGCTGCCACCGCCAAAGAGTCTAAAATGAAGCAGCTTGGTGATGCACTGCGTGCTGTCTCGCTGTTCTCAAAGATTCAGCCAGATGCAAACGATGCCGTACAAAAAGCGTGTTTGAACCTGATAAAGCGAGGAGATGAATCACGCATTCCGGAAATGGTAGACTTGCTTGAAGACTATGGGGGCAAGAACTTGGCCGAAGACTACGTCAATTGTGGCCAGCCGGATCTGGCTGCTGCATCGATTACTTGGGCTACACGTCGTGGATATGCTGTCCACACTGGTGCCGGTTCCCACCGAGCGACCTGGGGAACCGCCAGGTAAATAAGCGACGTTGATATTCGATATGTTTACCTGGCTCAACCCCACTTTGCTATTCCGGTTTGTCACTTTGAATGCCATACGAGTGTATTTCAAAGTAGAGTCTCCAGCCCTGATTGGATATATGTGATCATGGGATACGGTCAGTCTTGTGATATGGGTCGCTACCCCGTACCTGGGACGGGCCTCCCACGTTGCCCAAATTACCTTCCTGACATGCTGTCCTATTTACCTCGGTGGATCGAAATAGGTGCGTTTGACGGTTACTTCCCTACCCCACTGCGGCCTTCCCCGAATATAGGGCGGGTGGGCTTCCACGACTGTACTTTCGAGGCCTGCTCAAGGTTCACTCGCGTTACGGCCTGTCAGGTTGCTGCAACCTATAAAAGTAAAAGTAAATAAAAGGGGACGTTGGTTCCAAAACAACTTGACAAACGATCATAGTAGGGACACTTTCATTTCATGCCCAGACAACCTAGACTTGATAGACCCGGTGCCTTGTCCCGCGATTCGCGGGATAATGGGCAGGGGGATTGACGGGATAGAGATATTCGGTAGCAAGAAGGATTGTGA
>CAZACO010000164.1:0-7805 GCA_964483185.1 uncultured Desulfobacteraceae bacterium | reverse complement strand
GTCATGAAAGGAACTCACACGTTGATCTTTAGAGATAATCTCCTCTATTTTCCGTTTGATAGCGTGGTATTTGGGGTGATCCATATTTATGGGATCGATGTGAGCAATGACCACCCCTCCGATCTTTTGACCGATCGCCTCTTCAACCGCCTCGGAAAGCTCGTGAAGATCAACTGCCGTCTTTTTGTCAGACACCTCTATATGGAGTGAGACGATGATGGTTCTGCCGTACTGATGGTAGATGATGTCATGAACCCCGAGTACCCCGTCGAAGGCATTGGCAAGTCTATCTATCTCCATTATTGCCTCCTCTGACGGGGCTTCTCCGAGTAAAGGGCTGACCACCTCTTTGGCGATGGCATATGCGGAATAAAATATGATCAGGGAGACAAAGGCGCCCATTATCCCATCCACCCTGTGAAATCCAAAATGCGAGGCAATGAGGGCCACAACGACCAATCCTGTGGCGAGAACATCGGTGCGGTGATGAAGGGCGTCCGCCTTGAGCGCTTGTGAATCAATCATATCTCCGAGTTGATACGAAAAGCGCGCCATCAGCTCCTTTATCAGAATCGTGCCGGCTATAATCAAAATCACGCTTAGTGAGGCCGTAGACTCCTGCGGCCTGGCAATACTATGGATCGATTTTTGCAGAAGCTCAAAACCCGCAACAAAGAGCAACACGGAGACAATGAGGGTGGCTATGGACTCCGTCCTTTCGTGACCGAACGGATGTTCCTTGTCAGAGGGTCTTTTGGCAATTTTAAAGCCGATGATGACCACAACCGAGGTAACGCTGTCGGCCAGCGTATGGATGGCATCGGCAATCAAGGCCACGCTTTTTATGGAAAGGCCGATCTTTATCTTGACGGCAAACAGGAGGATGTTAATGACGATGCTCGTCCATCCTTCAAGGGTCCCATACCTCGCCCTGACCTTGAGATCGTTGACGTTTTGATAGTCCTTAATCGATTTTGACACTAACCAGCGAGTGAACCTTTTCATCAGCTTTCTCCATGTCCTAACCCGGATAAACCGGAAAAGCGCCTAAAGTGAGCTAACGTGCCTAACATGCCTAAAGTTATGGAGATACCACACATATGGTTCCAAATATCAAATGTGGAGAATCCCGCACTATGCGGGACTGAAATTAAACAACCTGAAAAAATTGAATGGCCATTCATTCTTCGGAAACCTTTTCTATCACTGGCTTTGCGGACATCATAAAAAATTTCTTGTGCTTTTTGCGCAAGATGTAATTGTTACCTGTCTAATTTCAAGTTTCAAGTTTCAGCAGCCTGGCCTTGGCGATCAGCTTTCAATGACGATTGCCTCCTTCGCGATTACCCCAAACCCCTGAATCCCGCTGGGCGGGGAACCTCTGAACCCATGAACGGTTGTAAAAATACCTTCTTGTCATTTTATCCGGATTTTAGTATCGTGCTGTTGTGATCAAACCGCTTGCGCAGTTGGTGACGTAAATGGCACATTCGTGGGTGGACGCGGCATTCAGTGTTGCTGATAATTTCTGTAAAGTATACCATAACGCCAGAGAAAAAGTAAAGGATCGAATAGGAAAACAGCGGATAAAAGACGGAGTCAGAGAATTGCGCTCAGGCATAGTCGAGTAAGCGATGGACGTCCATACCCCTATAAATAATAGTGAGGGCTTCGAGGAAAGGTTATCCTCAAACCACATCATGCAATCCGAAGAGAAAAACAGTTCGATTTTAATTTCACTTATTTGTAATCTTCTGCTCGTGTTTGTCAAAGGTGTGACGGGTCTGTTGGCAAACAGCAATGCGCTGGTGGCGGATGCATTTCATTCCATGACCGACGTCATTGCTTTTTTCATAAATTATCGTGCCTGTAAGGATTCTGAATCATGCGCCATCGCCGACAAAACGGGAACCAATGAAGAAATCAGACAAAAGATTACCGATATTGAGGTGAAGGCAACCTATTGCACCGGCATTTTTCTCCTGACGGTCGGTATGAGCATCTACTTTTACAATGCCATGGTTATTTTGCTTGGCAGGATGGCACAACCGGAGCCGATAACGCTGGTGGTCGCCGTGGTCGTATGGGCCGTATATATCGGGCTTTATCAATATTTAAAACGTGCCGGCAACAACGCCGAACGCCATTGCGTAATGACGAATCGTAACGCGGATTGGCAAAATAATTTTAACGTAATTTCCGGCGCCGTCGTCGTGATTGGACTGACAGGGGCCATGCTTGGCTTCACTTTCATGGATGAATTGGCGGCTGTTGTTGTGGGGAGTATGTTGATAGCGCTTGGGATCAAGTGGATTGCAGAAACAAAGGAAGCCGTTGGCCGACCGATAAGGCGGCATTTTAGGCTTATTATAGTTGGTTCTATTTTAGTTTCATTGGTGATAACGGCAATTTCTCTTTCAATTCAATCATAAGAACGGGCTTGGACGTCGGTATAACCCGATTGCTTGCACACCTGCCGGATTGGGAAATGGCGTTCGAAAAACAACCAGACCGATGGCAGCAGCCGCCTGTCGTCCCTACGATTTTGTCAAAGACAGATCCACATATCTTTTCAGCAGAAAAGAGCGAGAGCAAAGGATAGATCTGTTGACGAGAAAAGTCGCACTGATCGAGGAAAGACTGGCTAAAATCGAGAAATTCGGCGTTGTCCCGGGTTCCGACAAGCTGTTTTTCTTGAAGCAGATACTCGAAGAAACCAAGGCATTGAGGGACATGGAATAATCGCATGGATTATTCGGTGTCGGGATATTTCCTTGCAATTGCCATTTTCGTAATGGAAGGGGTTAGTGCATGAGGGGCAAGGTTATAAATATCGGGATAGACCTGGGTACTTCGAGAAGCGTGATCGCCTGCGACAATGGGGTGAGGGCTTTTGTTCCGAGCTATGTGGGATTTCCAAAGGATGCCGTTTCAAGAAAAATGTTTGGAAAGGATATTGTTTTTGGGGATGAGGCCATTCGGAATAGGTTGGCCCTCAACCTGTTCAGGCCTTTCGACAAAGGGCAGCTCAAATATACAAACGAACTTGAAAAGAACCCGGAAGAAGAGGAGAAGGCCAAGGAGATTGCAAGAGCACTCCTGAAGCATCTTATCGGTCTGGCAATAGAGGAAGAGAAGACCGAAAATCTCATTTTAAGAGGCGTAATAGGCGCCCCCGCCCTGGCCAGCAGCAAAAACAAGAAGAATCTTCTCGAAATAGCCAACGGGACCCTTGACGACACCATGATCGTATCCGAGCCGTTTGCCGTGGCGTATGGCCTGGGGCTTCTCAACAGCGCTCTCATCATAGATATCGGCGCGGGTACGGTGGATTTGTGCAGGATGTCGGGAACGATCCCCACCGAAAACGACCAGATAACGACCCTGAAAGCCGGTGATCATGTCGACAAGGTTTTTCTGGACCTCATCAGGGAAAAGTACACTGCGGTGGATTTCACCGTAGCCATGATTAAACGGTTCAAGGAAGAGAACGCCTTTGTTTCAAAGTGGGGCGAAGGTGTCTTCATAGAACTTCCCGTTCACGGGAAACCTTCGGAAATTGATGTTACAAACGAGCTGCGGATGGCGTGCAGGAGCATCGTCCCGGAGATCGTGGAAGGGGTCAGAAAGCTTATTGCCGATTGTGATCCGGAATTCCAGAGCGGTTTGAAAGGAAACGTTATTCTGACGGGCGGTGGAAGCCAGATGGTGGGATTGCGAAAGGAAATCGAAGATTACATGAAAAAGACCCTGGGATACGGGAGGGTCACAAAGATGGATAAGTCCCTTTTTGTGGGTGCCAATGGCGCGCTGAAGCTCTGCAGGGACATGCCGGACGAGTATTGGGACGATTTGAAGAGCAGCTAGTGCCAGGCAGGACTTCGGTTGCCCGTTGGGTCCCGTAATCGGGAGAACGCCGCTAATTCCCGTCAGTCCGGCATAATTTCCCGTATGCGGAATCAAACACCGGTCGTTTCGGCATTTCCAGGGAAAGCGCCCCCGTTCAAAACCCGGTCGGTTATCCTCGGAAAATTAGCGAGGTCTGGATTCAACGGAATCTCGAATCCTGAATCGTGAATCGATTTTTATGAAGGCGGAGATCGTCAAATAGTTGACCGGTTGCGTCGTTGAGTTGGGAAAAGGCCTTTCAAACCAACATACTTGGAGAATGAACTACCCAGCCGCAAGCAGCGGGGTAGTTTATAAATATTCTGGGGGAAATTCTTGCCCACCTCCTATCATGCGTGTACGGAATTTTGACGCCGACCCGGCCCAATCTGCATCCCCGTCAGGGTGATAGGGGGGTGAAGCCCCCTCTTATCAGGGAACTTTGGGCAAAAAGAGGCATTAGCCTTTTGGTGGCACGGATTTTGCTAGTCTATACGCGGAACAGGTATGGAAAAAATGGTTTACATGATGCAGTCGGTTCAAAATATGGAGGGGAGACCTCTTGCCCCGGGCATGAAGAATGCCAAAGCCCCATCCGGTTTTCAGGAGGAATTGCAGCGCCGGATCAGCGCCCGGGAGCCGCAACAGGTTCTCTCTTCCACGTCCTCATCGGGCACGGAAGGACCCGGCCCCGGGCTGATACATGTGGGCACCATCTCCCGGGAAAAACCCACGGTTTCACATCTGCTCATATCTCATCCCGACTACGGCAGCCATTGCTGGAAGATCATCCATTCAGAGGTCAATGCCCAAAAGGCGTTTTACAGTCTTCGTGAAGGTGAAGAAATATTCATTGATCCCTCCACCCATGAGGTTGTGTGGGATGGGCGGGCAGTTTCTCCGTTGGAAGGACCTTCCTCTGACGGGGTCGGCGCGTCAAGTCGTGCCATCGGTGCGCGGGCCGCGGAGCAGGAACATTCATCCCCCGAAGAAACCGGAAAAGCTGCCACAGGCATACCCGATACCGGTTTTGATTCAGGTTCGCTTGCAACTGTTTTGAAGCGGTATATCGGGACGCCCTATGAAAGACTTGACTGTTATGAATTTGTGGTAGAGGGGCTCAAGGAAATGGGCGTTCGTTACAGCGGCGAAGGAGGCCTGCAAAGCTACCTCATTCATGGCGCAGCAAAGCAGGGACTTCCAATGAATGCCTACCTGACCGGTAACGGGCTGATTGACGCCTCTTCCACGATGGTGTATGACAGGACCGTAACAGAGGTTGAAGGCACTGAGAGCCGTGCCGAGCAGTTGTGGAAAGACCTGGTGCCCCGCCTCGAGCAGGGGCTTATCGTCTCTTTTTCAACGGGCGGCAGGGGGCATACGGGAGTCGTTTCCAGATACGCCAAAACTTGGACCCTTCTCAATTCGGGTGAAATGGACAATGATGTCAGATCCGCCGCCCTGAAAAAAGGAGTCGGCGAAGAGGACCTCAGGTCCGAGATTGCAAACTGGCTCAGGCGGGCAGAGCACGGGGGAGAACCCCTCAGGATTACCCTGGGACGTTTGGACAGGGATAAGCTGGTTTCATTCCTTGGTGCCCCTTCATTCGGTCTGACTGCCTGAGGCCTCAAAAGAACGCCGGGAGGATGAAACGGGGTGAGTGAGCGACGCCAGCGCAACCGTTTGACATAACCGAATCCTCACCACGTTAGGACAAGACATAGACCGCCCTCACCCGATTGCCCGAACCCTCGTATACAAGCTCTTGGCACAAAGATCGAACAAGGGGAATACCGCGGCCCCCCAAAGCCAAGTTCTCAGAAAGGGCCGGGAGCGCCTTATTGTAATCAAAGCCTGAACCGCTGTCCTCAACACGTACCACAAGCCTTTCGCCACCACTACTCTGCTCAAAAACCTCAAGCCCTATCCTGATCCACCCCTCCTTAAGGACAGAAATGTTAATTTCCCGGGTGGCATGATATTCCTCAAAGCTCTGCGGATCTTGCTTTTTTGTCGGATCCAGACCGAGAAGGCCGTAATCCATTGCATTGGTAAATAATTCAGAGAGAATAAGGTATATATTCTCTTTGTGATTGCGAAGCTCCCTCCGGGCTCCCATAAGCGTCTCAATCAGGTAATCCAAGGCCCCGTTCGTGCGCAAGTCGTCAGGGTCCAGATCCAGGGTCATCTTCCAACCTTTGGAGATTTTACCGAGTTTACTGCCGGTTTTCCAATGCAGATTGCAAAGTTTTCCAATATCATACCGCACTTCTACCATCGTAATATCATCATTCTGCGAAGCCTCTCCGCGAAAAGAGGTGAAGCTGTTCAAGATCTCATCAAATAGCCTTTCAGGCGCCTGGTCCTGCACAAAGTGTTCCTCCAAACGCTCCTCACCGAACATCTCCTCCTTATTATTTACTGCCTCTATGATGCCGTCAGTGTAAACATAGATACGCTCACCCTGAGCAACTTTCACCACCTCCACACTTGAATCAAATTTGTCATTATTCACCACACCCAGAGGCGTGTGTGTTGAGGGCAGGCGCCTGTTTATGCCCCCGCGCGCTCCGATAATCAGGGCATCGGGGAGGCCTCCGTTCCACAGGGTGAGTGTGCCGCGCGTGTAATCCAATTCCATGAGGCAGGCGCATAGGAACAAGCCCGTTGGGAGTACATTCTTGAGCTTCCGGTTAATCTCAGTAACAATATCGGCAATGGAATGACCTTTTTCTGTCATTGTATAAAAGATGTCAGAAACAGGAATGGCGCCAATGGCGGCAGACAGTCCGTGCCCCGTGAAATCCCCCAAAAAGATCGACTGGCTGCCCGTCGGTCCTGCAGCGATGAGAATCAGATCGCCCGCCACATTAGTCATGGGGGCTTGAAAAAATTTTATATTCGGGCAGTTGCGGTGATCATCGTTACGAATCACCTTTTCGAACACCTTTTCCGCAATCTCATGCTCGCGCTGCAACTGCTGATACACGGATTCAAGCTTATCGTGGGCACTATTAATCTCCTTCTCTGAATTTTGCCGTTCGGTAATGTCCTTGTAATTTTGAACTATGCCAATAAGTTCTCCACCAGGCTCCACAAACGGAATTGCCGTCATAATGCAAGGAGTTCTGGCACCGTCTTTGCCTTCTTTTTCCACATCATATTCAACGTATTTCTCACCGCCGAGAATCCGGACCATCGAACAGTTGGGAGTATGACATACAGGGCCGTTGAAAACCTCATAGCATTTTTTACCCACTGCTTCATCGTTGCTAAAACCTGACAGAACGGAAAATGTCTCATTAATTCTAAGTATTTTGAATTCTTTATCAACTACACGCATACCGTCGGCAGCGGTGTTGAATATCTGGTCGAGTTCTGAATAGGCAGTCTCTAAATTCCGTACATATCTATTTAAGTTCTTTCGCATCTCCTGTTTTTCTAATGCCCTCTTGATTTCAATTTCCAGTTCATCATAGTCAACTGGTTTTTGAATGTAGCCAAAAGCGCCTATCTTTAATGCCTGGATGGCTGTATCTACCCCTCCGTGTCCGGTGATAATGATTACTTCCGTCTCCTCGGCATTCTCTTTTATTTTCTTTAAAACTTCAATACCATCCATCCCTGGCATCTTTATGTCAACGAGGGCGATTTCCGGTTTCTCTTTGTGCAAAATCTCCAGACCTTTTTGACCACTCTCAGCAGAGAAAGTCTCATAATCATCCAGTTCCAGGAGTTTCTTCATCCTATCCCTGATTATCTTTTCATCGTCAATAACAAGTACCTTCGCCATCATTAATCTCCAATCGGCAGTATTACCCGGGCCTTGGCCCCTTCGTATTGTTTGCTCTCTATCAATATTTCACCTTTATGGCTTTCGATTATCCCATGGCATATCGATAATCCTAACCCCATGC
>CAZACO010000163.1:0-7815 GCA_964483185.1 uncultured Desulfobacteraceae bacterium | reverse complement strand
CATATTTTTCTTCCTGCTCCTTTTGTCACTAGGGGCCGGCTATGCAGAATACTACCTGCTGGAGTTCACGGGCCAGCGGATGATGCAGGACATCCGGCTGAGCCTGTTTGAGAATATGCAATCCCAGTCCGTGCGCTTTTTTGACCGGCACCCGGTGGGCCGTCTCGTTACCCGGGTGACCAATGACATCGAGAACCTCAATGAGATGTTCAAATCGGTCTTCGTGACCGTGTTCAAGGACCTGTTTATCCTCATCGGCATACTGATCGTCCTTCTCACCCTCAACTGGCGGCTGGCCCTGATATGCTTCACCCTTCTTCCGATTATCTTCTGTGTCACCTTGATTTTCAGCTCAATGGCAAGGGATGCCTTCAGAGAACTCCGAGCCACAGTCGCGAAAATCAATGCTTTTCTGCAGGAGCGGATCCGCGGGATGCAGGTCATCCAGTTATTTGTCAGGGAAAAATTCCAGATGGACGCATTTTCCCGGATCAACCATGAGAACTACTTGGCCGGCATGAAACAGATCCGCGTGTTTGCCCTCTTTATGCCGGCAATGGAGCTTTTTTCTTCCCTGGCTGTTGCCTTTCTCATCTGGCACGGCGGCGGCAAAGTCATTCAGGACGAGCTGACGCTGGGAACCCTGGTGGCCTTTATCGGCTATATCCAGATGTTTTTTAAACCGATCAGGGATATTGCCGAGAAGTACAACATCATGCAGTTGGCCATGGCCTCCAGCGAACGGATATTCGAATTCATGGACCACAGAGAGATGATCCCGGCGCCTGCATTCACAAAGGCCGCTTCTGAGGTAAGGGGGCACCTTGTTTTTGATAATGTCTCTTTCAGCTATGAAAAGGGGACGCCAGTACTCCATCAGGTCTCGTTTGAGGTAAAACCGGGAGAGACCGCCGCCATTGTCGGGGCCACGGGTTCTGGAAAAACGACCGTGGTGAATCTGGTGGAGCGCTTCTATGACCCGGACGAGGGTTCGGTGGTCTTGGACGGTATTGATCTGAGAGAATGGTCCAACACCAAACTGAGAGATACGATCAGCCTCTGCATGCAGGATGTCTTTATCTTCGCAGGAAGACTTGCGGACAATATCGCATTGGGCAGGGAAGCGGTGAACGACAGGGCAGTCAGAGACGCGGCCGAAATGGCCAATGCCCGTCCGTTTATAGAGAGGCTGAACAGTGGTTTTGAAGAGGAATTGGGCGAAGGGGGCGCATCCCTTTCCGTGGGTGAGCGGCAGCTCCTTTCCTTTGCCAGGGCCCTGGCAAACAACCCCCAACTGTTGATCCTGGATGAGGCCACATCCAGCGTGGATCCTGAGACAGAGCGGCTCATCCAGGAGGCGATCTCGCGAATGGCAAAGAAAAGAACGACCCTGATCGTGGCCCACAGACTCTCCACCATCCGGAATGCAGACCGTATCCTGGTGATGCATCATGGCCGGATCCGGGAAGCGGGGACTCATGAGGAACTCATGGCTTTAGGGGGGATCTATTTCAGACTGAACCGGCTCATCTGATGGGCAGACCCGGGAGTGGAACTGTACCGGATCGGCCCGGATTATCCCCCGCTACAAGGTTTCAAATCCCTGCTCAACAAAATGGCTGTCAAATCCAAAGACCTTTTCGACTTTGTAATGCCTCATCACCACAAAGCTGACACAATCAACAAAACTCAATCTCCTTCGACCCATGCTGAGCCAGAGTTCATATGCCAGATTATGCATTGACCCATCAATCCACAGGATTTCGGCAAGGCTTAACACATCCCGGTACCACAGGTTCGCAGCCTCAAAACCCAAACGATTCTGCAATAGGGCCAGCGTCTCAATAATGACATAGTTGCCGGTACAGAGATACCGATCTTTCTGCAAAAGGGATGCCCACAGGCCGGTCGCCTGGTCACAATTGCGGTCCGAACGGTCCATCAAGGCGTAAAAGGCCGATGTGTCTATAAATACCCGCTCACTTTCCATGGCGAGCCTCTTTTCTGAAAGCGTCTGCCAGGTAGTCGTCATGCCGCTCGGAAACATCAGAGAGATTTGAAGAAAATCGACCGACGGCCGCAAGGGCTCGGTTCTTTTTTTCCTCTGGAAAGCGTTCTTCACGGGCGCGAAAAAGGGCGACACCTTCACGAATCAGTTGAGAAACAGAAACGCCTCTGGCGCTCGCTTCCACCCTCAGCCAATTCATCTGGTCTTCTTCCAATTGAATCTGTGTTCGTATCATCATAATGCCTCCATGATGGTATTATGTAGGGATAGATACATCATGCTAAGTTTTTTATTTGTTGCTGTCAAGTAGTTTGGATGGGGTGTTGAAGGCACTCAAATGGTGGGCCAAGGCTTTCTTTGATATAGGAATATCCTATCTCGAGGGAATGCCGCTTGTCCCAGGAGACTACCCGCCGTCCGGCAGCCGTTTCAGTGACGTCAAATGCCGTCTTGCAAGGTCCTGGTAAAATGAGAGGCCGCTTGAAATCCGCTCCAATTGCTCCTGGGTGATCTCTTTGATCACCTTTGCGGGTGTCCCCATGACCAGGCTGTTTTCCGGGATCTCCTTGCCAATCGGAATAAAGCTTGCCGCCCCGATGAGGCATCTGGAGTTGATCTTGACGCCGTCCGCGATAATGGAACCCATTCCCACCAGAACAGTGGAGCAGACTTCACACCCATGCAGGATAGAGCCGTGCCCCACATGTACATCCGGATGGAGTGTTGCCGGCTTGTCCGGGAAGGTATGAATCACGCAGTTTTCCTGAACATTGGATCCCCGGCCGACCCGGATGCAACCGATATCTCCCCTCAGGACAGCGCCTGCGCCGATGTAACACCCTGTTTCAATGATCACATCCCCGATCAGTACGGCCTCGGGGTGTACAAAGGCTTCAGTATCCGCATAAGGTCTTTTTCCTTCAAATTCATAGAAAGGCACTACAATTCCTCGCAAAGACAGGTTAATGGAAAAACGCTCGAGCAAGCGGCTGTGACATACGATGTCAGCAATAAAATGTCAAGGATGATGAACCGAATCCCCCGGAATAGAAAGTCTGAAAAACACATTTTCATTGACTTCCCGAGCAGTTTCAAGAAAATTCCTTCCCATTAACCTTTGAAGGGATCACTTCCGCTTGACTCGTTCAACTGCTTTATGCATGAATTCACAATGGCCCACCATCAAAATTGAATGGCACAATTTGATAAGAGAAAGGATGAAAAGCGCTGTTAAAAAATAAGAGCAAACCCTAAACGAGTCAGCATTGAGACTGCGTTCACTCACGGCACAGCCGGGGAATTAGCATTGAAATAGCAGTTTTAAGGCCATTCAATAAGGCAGCATAATCATAAATTGTTTTGGAAATACCGTCCCCTTTACGCAGAGGCATATGATCGATCAGCCGTTGTACGTCATTGACATAAAAAGACATAGTGCCCTATACTCTTATTCTGGAAAACGGCTTCTTACACGGATGATGTCCTGACATCGGATCAGATCGTGCAGGACTGCGCAAACAAGACTGACCCCACTGAAGGTGCCTGCAATGGATTATGTATTATGGCTGGAAGTTGCGCTTTTTGTCCTCCTGATGGGGCTTTCGGGGTTTTTTTCCAGCTCTGAGACGGCTCTCTTCTCTCTCAGTCAATCACAACTCGAACAGATGCGGCGGGAGCAACATCCCCGAATGGGTGTCATTGAACGGATGCTGAGTCAGCCAAGGCGACTCATCATTACCATCCTCATCGGCAACGAGTTGGTAAACGTTGCCGCCTCTGCGATCTCGGCTGCCGTGATTATCAAGGTCCTGGGTGCCGAGAATAAGTGGATCAACCTTTTTATCATGGTTCCCATCCTCCTGGTGGTGTGTGAGATCACGCCCAAGTCGCTGGCGATACGGCATAATGCCGCCTTTGCCGGGTTCGAAAGTCCCCTGATCGAACTTTTCGCTCATTTCATCAAACCGCTACGCTGGGTGATTCGACGCGTGTCAGACTGGTTCATTACGCTGCTCATCGGGAAAGAGCGATCCCGTGGAAACATCATCACCGAAGATATGGTTCGCACCCTGGCCCATGAGGCGGTGGGTGCGGGTGCCCTGGATAGCGTTGAGGCCAAGTTCATCGATCAGATTTTCGATTTTGGCAACAAGACGCTGGAAGATGTGATGACGCCCCGCTCCTCTGTCTTTTTTCTTCCGTTACAAATGCCTCTACCGCAAATGGTCAGCGAGTTGTGCCGTACCCGACACACGAAGGTCCCTATCTATCATGAGCGCAGGGACGATATCGTCGGCATCCTGCATGCAAGAGACTTGCTTGGCATTGACCTCAAACAGCTTGCCGGGGAAATCGAAGGGGTAAGAGGACTTTTGCGAAAACCCTATTTTATGCCCGAATCCAAACCGGCGGTGGACCTGTTTCGTACCTTTCGCGAAAGGAAAATGTCCATTGCCCTTACGGTTGACGAATATGGCGGGGTCACCGGTCTTGTGACCATGGAGGACTTGCTTGAGTGCATCTTTGGCGACATTCGCAGCTCTTCTGATGTGCAGCTTGATATAAGCGTCAAGGACCTGGGGGATGGTCGTCACGCTGCGGATGGGGGTATGCCGGTAGAGAAATTTAATCAGGACATGGGTACCGAGTTATCCGATAAATGGGGAGAAACCCTTGGAGGATTGCTCCTGCACCATTACGGCGAGCTTCCCCATGAAGGCGCTACCATCGACGTCGGCGAGTGGCGATTCAAAGTGGTCGATGTCGGGGACAACCGCATCAGGATCGTAGAGTTTGAACGGATGGAGATGCAGGGGATATCTGAAGACCCAATGCCTCGAAACGGGGGGATCGGTGCCGACATGGAGGCAGATGGCGAACAGACAGCAGACGGACAGAAACCCCTGCCGGATGGCACCGTTCCTGAGGAGGCGACTTAGGTCATGGATACGTTGTGGATCCTGCTCATCATGCTGATCTGTTTGCTGGCGGAGGGGTTTTTTTCCGGCTCCGAAATGGGGGTCATCAGTGCCGACCAGATGAAGCTGAGGCACAGTGCCGCAAAGGGTTCCCGTGGCGCCCGGCTCGCACTCATGATGCTGAAAAGACCGGAGTGGTTGTTGTCCATAACATTGCTGGGGACCAACATCGCCGTTGTCACCAACACGACCATGGCCACCGCCTTGATGATCCAATTGTTTGGAGAGAAGGGTGGCTGGATCGCTATCCCATTTGTGGCTCCCTTAATCTGGATTTTCGGTGAGATCGTACCCAAGAGCGTCTTTCAGCAGAGGGCCGATGTCATCACGCCCTACGCGATTTTTGTCCTCCGTATGTTTTCTTATCTGTTCTTTCCGATCCTGGTCGTATTCACCGCTGTAACGGGTTTGTTCACAAGAATCTTAGGAAAACAGGGGCAGAGCCCTTTTACGCTGCGTGAGGAAATCATCACCATGCTGCAAATGCCGGCGGAAAGAGGAGACATCCAGTCCACGGAGAAGGCGATGATCCGGCGCCTGTTCGATTTTTCGGACACAAAGGCATATGAAGTGATGTTACCGCTTATCGATGTTGTGGCGATCGAGAAAGGGGCGAATTGCGGGCAGGCTGTCCGGTTGGCTGGAGAGAAGGCCCACAGACGCCTCCCTGTTTATGATGAGCGCGTCGATCGGGTGGTCGGTGTGTTGAATGCCCTTGAGCTGCTTGAGGTCGATCCGGAGCAACCTATCACTCCCCATGTCCGGCCGGTACGTTTTGTGCCGATGTCCAAGAATATCAGCGAGCTGTTGCTCGATCTGCGCAATAACGCCGATGTCGTGGCGGTGGTGGTGGATGAATTCGGGGGTGCCGTGGGGCTTGTCACCATTGAAGACATCATGGAAGAGATGGTGGAGGAAATAGAAGACGAATACGACCTCAAAAAGCGTCCCACTCAATGGATACGCAAGATTTCCAAGACAGACTATATCGTCAGTGCCCGCATTGAGATTGACACACTGAACGAGCAGTTGGGCATTCAACTCCCCAAAGGCAAATATGCCACCCTGGCCGGATACCTCCTTGATAGGGCGGGGGAGATTCCGCCCCCAGGAGCCGTCATCAAGGCCAAAAAAGTCTCTTTCACCGTCGAGCACAGCACGCCCCAGGCCATCCAGGAAGTACGCGTGATCTGGTGATGTCTTTTTGTAAGGAGAGTGAAGTTGAAAATTGTATGTCGGGGGATGAACCGTCATGTCTGATGATGTTTTGGAAGAAATTGCCCAGGAAAACCCAGAGGGGCAAACCGATGAAGAAGAGAGCTTTGCCGAGCTGTTTGAGTCCTATGCCGAAGGGATGAACGAAGATGTCCGCGTGGGAGACAAGGTCAAGGGGGCCATTATCTCCATAGGCAGGGACAGTGTCTTTGTGGACACAGGGACAAGGACCGACGGCTTTGTGGAGAAAAGCGAACTTCTTGATGAGGAAGGGCAGTTCACCTTCAAGGAGGGGGATATCCTGGAGCTCTACGCGGTTGCCGTCACCGGCACAGAGATCAGGCTTTCCAAGGCCATTACCGGAATCGGGGGGGCGGAACTCCTGAGAGATGCCTTTGAAAACGCCATTCCGGTGGAGGGAAGGGTGAAGGCTGTGATCAAGGGAGGCTTTCAGGTGGAGGTGATTCAGCGACGGGCCTTCTGTCCCATCAGTCAGATGGATCTGCGGTATGTGGAAACCCCCGAAGAATACCTGGATAAGACCTATGAATTTCTCATCACCGAATTTGATGAGGATGAGCGGAACATCGTCCTTTCCAGACGGAAACTCTTGAACCGGGCCGTGGAAAAGGCGCGGAAATCCTTTTATGCGGGCCTGACGGTGGGCGCCCTCATGGAGGGCCGGGTGACGAAACTCATGCCTTTCGGCGCCTTTGTGGAACTTGCCCCGGGTGCGGAGGGGATGATCCACATATCGGAACTGGGATGGTCCAGGGTGGAAGACCCCGGTGAAATTCTCCATGTGGGGGAAACGGTCCGGGTAAAGGTGATCGGTATGGAGCCCAGCGAAACGTCGGATCAACTCAAGGTTGCCCTCTCCATCAAGCAGACCCTTGGGGACCCCTGGGAAACCGTGGGCCAGCGATATCACGAGGGGGACGCGGTCCGGGGAAAGGTAACCCGATGCCTTGATTTCGGCGCCTTTGTTGAGCTGGAGCCCGGTATTGAGGGGTTGGTGCATATCAGCGAGATGAGTTATACCCGCCGGATTTCAAGGCCTGAAGATGAGGTTTCCCCCGGCGATACCGTGCAGGTGATGATCAAGGAGATGGACACGGCCAACCGGAGGATCTCCCTGAGCATCCGGGATGTGGAGGGAGATCCGTGGGCGGGTGTGGAGGAACGGTTCCGGGTGGGCCAGTCTGTAAAAGGGACGGTGGAGAAACAGGAAAAATTCGGGGTCTTTGTCTCCCTGGAACCGGGCGTGACCGGTCTTCTTCCACAATCAAGTTTGAGGGAGGCTTCCAAACCGGGGGTGATCGACAAAATGAGGCCCGGCGACCCGATCACGGTGGTGATCCAACGGATCCGTGCCGGGGAAAGGAAGATCACCGTTGGTCCCGGGGATGAAGGGGATGTGGGGGATTGGCGTAGTTTTGCGTCGGGCAAGGAGGCTGCGGTGAGTTCCTTGGGTGAGAAGCTCATGGAGGCGCTTCAGTTGAAGAAGAAGTGATGACAAGGACGCCAGGGTGACCTGGCAAGTTGCGCCAACTAAGGGTTCGCGCAAAAATAATTTCACATTTTCCCATCTCAGCTTCGGGCCATCTTCGGTCG
>CAZACO010000162.1:0-7824 GCA_964483185.1 uncultured Desulfobacteraceae bacterium | reverse complement strand
GGTGAAAGAGGTGGGCGCCAAGACGATTGTCTTTACCTGTCCCTCCTGTTTCCACACCTGGAAATACCTCTATCAGCCGGATGTAACACTCTATCACGCAAGCCAGATGTTGGACCGGATGATCAAGGACAAGCGTATCACCCTCAAGAAGATCGATGCAACCGTCACCTATCATGACCCCTGCGACCTGGGGCGAAACAGCGGCGTCTTTGAGGAACCGCGCGAGGTGCTCAAGGCCATCCCGGGCATCCGGCTCGTGGAACTTGCCAACAACCGGCAGTTGTCTGTCTGCTGCGGCGGTGGCGGCAATGTGGAGATGGTCAACCCGGATCTCTCCGCCAGGGTGGCCCAGATGAAACTGGACGAGATTGCAGAGACCGGGGCGGACATGGTGGTATCCTCCTGTCAACAGTGCCTTCGGACCATCACCACCCGGGCCCGGAGACAGAAGATCGACCTCGAGGTCAAAGACCTCACCGAGCTTGTGGCAGAGGCAATGAATTAGAAACCCACAGTGCCCATAATGCAACTATTGGATGGGCACGAATCAAGGAGGCAGGAGATGATCGCACAACTATCCGTTTATCCGATCGGTGAAGGGACGAGCCTGGGCCGGTTTGTGAGGAAAGGGGTTGCCGTCATAGAGGCATCGGGCCTCCCCTACGAAGTCGGAGGGATGAGTACCTCAGTCGAGGCGCCGGATCTGGATACCCTGTTCGATCTGATCAAGAAGGTTCATGCGGCCCATGTGGCCGAAGGGGCGCGCCGGCTCGTCATCGACCTCAAGGTTGACGACCGCCGGGATAAAAAAGCCACCATTGCGTCCAAGAAAAAATCAGTAACACGTGCGTGACAATGAACCCTGGTGAACCCCGAAACCCTATCCGCCGAGGATTCTCGGCCGTTTGACGAGCAGCCTGTACCTCGGCCGATCCCGCTGTTGTTTCACGTTCCAACTCGCGACTCACAGCCATTCTCTCCGTACAAAAAATTCACTTCCCCGCCTCCCCAGGTACCTGGGGGTGAATGACCTCGAACACCTCCACCGGTTGTGATTTCCCCTTCACCCGGATGGGGTCGAAGGCCTTGAGCCGAAAAGAGCCTTCCAACCCGTTTGCGGTGCCCTTGCTGATCAGAATCTCGGTGCCGAATTCCTTGTTGAGGGATTCGATGCGGGCGGCCAGGTTCACGGTGTCCCCGACGACCCGGTACTCCATCCGCTGCTCTGTGCCGATGATTCCCGCCACCACGGAGCCGCTATTGATCCCGATGCCGATCCGGATGGGAGGGTGCCCTGAACGTTTTTCCCGGTTGAACCGATCGAGAGCCTCCATCATGTCCAGGGCGCTATGCACGGCACAGGAGGCATGGTCCGCCAGTTTGACCGGGGCACCGAAAACGGCCATGATCCCGTCTCCCACAAACTGATACACCAGGCCGTGGTGTTTCTCGATGGCCTCGACCATATAGGTAAAATATCCGTTTAACAGACCGATGACCCGGTCGGGGGTCATAGTCTCACAGATGGAGGTGTAATTTCGGATATCGGAAAAGAGGACGCTCACCTCCGTGTTTTCACCTCCGGGCACGGGAGGGTGTTCCAGGATCGCGCTGGCGATCTGGGGAGTGACGAACCGCCCGAAAGTATCCCTGATCCGTTCCCGATCCCTGAGTCCGTCGATCATCGTGTCGAAGCTGTGGGCGAGTCCGCCCAGTTCATCGTTGGCCGAGACAACTACTGAGGCCTTGAGGTCGCCCTTTTCCACCCGTTCCATGGCCTGTTCCATTTGGCCGACCGGTCCGGTGATCGTTGCCGAGACGAGAATGGCGAGAAGGATGGACAGACCGAGGCCTGCACCCAGCAGGAACAGGTTCATGGAAAAGAGCCCCTGTATGACCGTTTCCGGATCCACGACGAGCATCATTCGTGCCTTGTTATAGGAGAGGACGGACATAAGGATCATCGGCACCAGGCTGACCATGGCGAAGGTCAGCAGGAGCCGGTACTGTAATCTCAGCCGGAGGGCGCCTCGGGTATTGATCAGATTCCCCTCGGGGAAGAAAAAGGGCCAGATTCTCCGGCAGATGGCCTCGATAGAAAAGAAGATCGAAAAGGAGGTGATGAAACCGGAGATCAATATTCCGATACAGGTCCTGATCCATGAAAAATCATCGCCAGCCATCTCAAACGTCTTGGCAAGATCCAGATAAATATAGGTGGGCATGATCACGGAGGCCAGCCCCCAGTTGATCAGGGCGGTCACGGAGGCGACAAAGGGAAAGTTCAGGATCTTGCGCTGTACCACGGACGTCAGGGACGGCGAGGGGATCTCCCCTTTTACCTTCAACCCGATGAACCGGGGGATGTCACGCTGCCATCGGATCTGGAGGCCCGTTCCGAGGGCGATCAGGCCGATGAACATCACCACCGTAAAACGGACGACGGTTTTCATTTCCTCTGTGGACGCAGACTGATCGAAGAAGAGGAAATAGCTCGTACAGATACCGGCCCCGATGCCGTTGGACACGATCTGGATCAGGCCCGTCCATAACCCAAACACCCTGGCAACCTGGGTCCATGGAACCGTATGGAGATCGTCTTCTACCATGGATCTCTTCTCGGCCGGCTGTAGCTTCCGGGCTTCCCCGGTGATGTGTGTGTGATGTGTGATGTGATAAGGCGCTGCTCTTTATGGGAACGATGTTAGAGAAATCTGCCTTGTGAGTCAAGCAAAAGAGACCATGCCTGGGGGGGGCCGTAATTTATTGGCCTTTCAACAACCGCAGCGTGTGAATGTTTCAAGAACTTCCTTAATGGCAATGGGCGATTCCGTCCGGCCGCGTATGCCATCTGTGACGGTCGGATGGATATCGAACGCTCCAGGGTTTTGAGGATTTCGCCCGAAAAAAATGGCTTGACATTACCCTGCGTTATCGTATGATATATCATCTAATGAGTCGCACATCATAAACTGCGATCTATTACTCTTTCATCAGAAATCGAAAGGAGAAGCGACTTGAATTCCCAGGCAGACATCCCACAATTAATCCGTGAGTTTCGCCAACGAACCGGGCTCACCCAGGAAAAATTCGCCGCCAAGTTAGGCGTCACCTTCCCGACCATCAACCGTTGGGAGAACGGCCGCGCCAGGCCGTCGCCCCTCGCCATGCAGCGGATCGAAGAGCTGCTTCGCAGTATGGGTGATGACGGTGCTGACCTGCTGGAACGCAATTTTGAAAGTGGCAATTAGGGAGAACCGCTATGGTCAAAAAAGTGAAAAAACCCGCAATATTTGAACGCGGCAGCACTTGGCTACGTGCCGATTTCCATCTGCACACCAAGGCTGATAGGGAATTTCACTATTCCGGCGATGAAGATTATTATTTTTCAGACTACGTAGAAAGATTGAAAGACACCGAAATCCGTGTCGGTCTTATCAGTAATCATAATAAGTTTGATGCAGGTGAATTCGGGGCACTGCGAAAGACGGCAAAGAATCAGGACATTTTTCTGATCCCAGGCGTTGAACTCTCCGTCAATGACGGCAGAAATGGTATCCACACCCTCGTGGGGTTTAGTGATCAATGGCTGGAAGGTGGCAAAGACTATATCAATCAGTTCCTGAACATTGCTTTTGAGGGCAAAACACCAAGTGAGTATGAACAAGAAAACGGCAGTAGCTCGCTCGGACTGATTGATACGATCAAGAAACTCGAAGGTTATCACAAGGACTTTCTCCTGATTTTTGCCCATGTGGAGGATAGAGGCGGACTGTGGCACGAATTGGACGGTGGACGCATCAAGGAACTAGGAAAAAATGAATTCTTCATGAGGCGGGCTCTGGGGTTTCAGAAGGTCCGAACTCATGATGTGCCTGATCGCAAATGTCGGGTAAAGACACAAGAATGGTTGAAAGACGCCTATCCTGCTGAACTCGAAGGTTCCGACGGCAAAAGCATTGAGCAGATCGGCAGCAGCAATCCTTGCTATCTGAAAATAGGTGATTTCACCTTCGAAGCGATCAAGTATGCCCTTTTGGATCACGTAAACCGTGTCTCAATAACGCTTCAGAAACACGAACGGTCGCATATCCTAAACGTATCTTTCGACGGCGGCGTGATGGACGGCCAAATCATCTGGTTTGCACCTGAACTAAACACATTGATCGGCATCCGCGGCAGCGGGAAATCGTCCATTCTGGAGGCCATCCGCTACGCTCTAGACATTCCATTTGGGGAAAAAACGCTGGATAAAGGCTACAAGACGAGTCTTGTTGACCATGTTCTGGGCAGCGGTGGCAAGGTAACCGTTGTTGCCATGGACCGGCGTGGACAACCGTATGAAATTCGACGTATAAATGGGGAGATGCCGGACGTATACATTGACGGCGTGCTACAACCCGGCATTTCGATCCGTGAAACCATTGTACACAAACCCATCTATTTCGGCCAGAAGGACCTGTCTTCCAGCGGAGAGGGATTTGAAAAGGACTTAGTGGAAAAGCTGGTTGGAGAGAAACTGGTCGGGATTCGCGCTCGTATTGAGGCTCAACGGCAGAGTGTATGTGAAATCGTTGAAAAGTTGGAAAAGCTTTCGGCCGTGGACGAGAAAAGAAAGGAGTACGAAGCCAAAAAGCAAGATGCAGAATTCAGACTCAGATTTTATAAAGACCACGGAGTAGAAGCAAAGCTTCAAAAACAGGTGGACTTTGACGCGGATTCCCGAAAGTGCTCCCAGGTGGTTTCCTTTGCCAAATCCTACCTTTCCGATATGGAGACGTTTGTCAACCAGTACGAAGACGATCTGAAAAACCAGCGCGTATATACGTCGAAGCAAAATATGGCTTTTTTTGATACTTTTTTTTCTCTTTATGATGAACTGATCGCCTCTTTTGAGAAGATCCGTCAGGCCCTCTCCGATGGCAGGAAGACCTCGGCGGAGCTTCAGCAAAAGGCGGGTGAATTTGAGAAGCTCAAGAACAGTTTGAAAGAGGCATTTGCTGAAATAGAAAGAAAGCTGGCCGAACAATTGAGAAAATCTGGCGCACACGCCATTCGCCCGGATGAGTTCCGCAGGCTCCAAAAAACCGTGGAACAGGCATCCCAGATGCTCAAGGCTTTGGACAAACAAGAATCGTCTCGAAGAAGCCTAAACGAGAGCCTTTTGAAGGAGTTGGCGGCTCTAAATGAATTGTGGCGTGATGAGTATAGAACGATCCAGACTGAGTTGGACAAAGTTAATAGACGTCAGTCGTCACTTGAAATCAAAGTGGAATTCAAGGGAGACAAGGGCGCTCTTGTAGCGTTCATGAAGGACATGTTCAGGGGGAGCCGTATTCGGGAGAACACTTTTTCATCGCTTGCCAAGGTATTTACCGATTTAGGGGCCATGTACAAGGAGCTTGATAAGGTCAAGATGACAGTAGGCGCCTTAGGCCAGGTTTTTGATGAGTTTTTTACTAAGAACCTTTCTGCACTTTTGACATGGCAAGTCCCCAACCGATTTTCCATCGAGTATCGCGGAAAGGAGCTGAAACATCATTCATTGGGGCAGCGGGCATCAGCGCTGATCCTGTTCGTGCTCAGCCAACAGGAAAACGATGTCATTATTATCGATCAGCCGGAAGACGACCTGGACAACCAGACGATTTACGAAGATGTGATCAAGCTCATCCGCAGCCTCAAACCCATAACGCAATTTATATTCGCCACCCACAACGCCAACTTTCCGGTACTCGGTGATGCGGAACAGATCATTTCCTGCTCCTATTCCAACAATCAGATTCGCTCGATCAGCGGCAGTATCGATTGTCCGAAACTACAGCAGGAAATTGTCGATATCATGGAGGGCGGCGACGAGGCTTTCAAACAACGAAAAAGGATCTATGAGATATGGAAACCGAAGAGCTTTTAGCCACCATCGGTAGGGACGAAGACGGCAGACACCAGTTTAAGGCCAATGTCACCAATGTTGATTCATTAGCCGCCGAAATGGTGGCATTCAGCAATTCGGGCGGTGGCGAACTCTACATCGGTGTCAGTGACGACGGTACCTTCGCAGGTTTGGTGAGGAAAGACATGGGGCGGCTCAACAAGCTTGTATCCAATGCAGCTTCCCAGCATGTACGTCCCTCCATTAACCCCCAAACCGAGAATATTTCCACCCCGGACGGGCTGGTGATGCGCGTAGTCGTGCCGGACGGCATCAGCAAGCCATACATGGACAAAAACGGTGTGATCTGGGTGAAGAGCGCCGGAGACAAACGCAAGGCGACATCTCGGGAAGAACTCCAACGGTTATACCAGAGTTCGGGACTCATATACGGCGATAAGATCCCGGTGGATGGCATGACCGTCGGCGATCTAGATATGGACTATTTTAAGACCTTCTTCAAGCGGAATTTCAGTGAATCGCTTGAGTCCCAGGATCTGCCGCTGCCGACCATTCTGGAAAACATGAATCTGATAAAAGACGGCGTGCTGAACGTTGGAGGCGCCTTGCTTTTCGCCAAGAATCCCTCTTTCAAGTTGCCGATTTTC
This sequence comes from uncultured Desulfobacteraceae bacterium, assembly GCA_964483185.1. GTDB lineage: Bacteria > Desulfobacterota > DSM-4660 > Desulfatiglandales > Desulfatiglandaceae > CAZACO01. Next base: position 1,284 of record CAZACO010000162.1, on the reverse strand, counting down.
ATCGTCAAGGCCATCGCTCTTCCGGGCAATGAAATCGATATGAAAAATTATATCGACAGCCGAGACATTACTGGAAAAATCGGCGACATTTTCCAAAAAAGCATAGGCTTCGTTCTCGACAATATCCACCACAGCCAACAGTCCCAAAATGTCAATGCGCCAGGGGAACCGGAAATCCCGCGGATCACGCTGGAGGAACTGATTGCCAACGCGCTGATTCACCGGGACTATTTTGTTTCAGCACCCGTTCGAATACTCATTTTCGAAAACCGCGTGGAGGTTATTAGTCCGGGGCACCTTCCTAACAACCTGACGGTGGAAAACATAAAGCTCGGTATTTCAAACATCCGCAATCAGATCTTGGCCTCTTATGCGACCAAAATTATCCCTTACAGAGGGCTTGGCAGCGGGATTATTCGGGCGCTGCAAAAATATCCCCATATCGACTTTGAAAATGACCGCGACGTAAATCAGTTCAAGGTCATCATCAAGCGGAAAAGCGTGGGGCAATAAAGACAGGAAACGGTTTCATGGCGATGCCGGCATATTTCCGAAGCCTCGTTCCCATGGCTCAGGAGGCTCGTAAACCGATATTCAAGTTGACTTCAGCAGACGGGGCCAGCACGCCAGCCGCACGGCAGCCATCCAGGACGGCAACAGCGATTTTGAAACACCGGCACGGAAAATAGGGGATTACCTGGTCAGCGCGTCCATTCGGCTTTTCATCTTCGACAATCGCATCGAAATCATCAGCCCCGGCCACCTCCCGAACAACCTGACTGTCGGGAAAATCCGTCTCGGCAGCTCCATTATCCGCAATCCGATCCTGGTGACCTATGCGGCTAAAGGAATGTTGCCCTACCGAGGGCTGGGCTCCGGCATTAAACGTGCCTTGGAGGCGTGGCCGGAAATCGATTTTCTCGATGACCGTGACGCCTGCCTGTTCACCGCAACAGTTCACCGAAAGGCGGTAAAAAGTTCGGGGAAAAGTTCGGGGAAAACTGAGGAGCACATTATAGCCTTGCTGCGGGAACTGCCTGCTTCCACAATTCCGGAGTTGGCAGACAAACTCAATGTGACAACTCGAGCCGTGGAAAAGCAGATTTCCAAGCTTAAAAAGTCAGGTAGGCTACGCCGGGTCGGCCCGGCCAAGGGCGGACAGTGGGAGGTTCTATGAAACCAACGCTGTCGATTTTATCACGCAGCCGGTTAAGGAACCCGAAAAAACCATCCGGCAAGATTGAAGTTGCCACATCATGACAAGATTATGAAGAAAAGCGAACT
>CAZACO010000161.1:0-7825 GCA_964483185.1 uncultured Desulfobacteraceae bacterium | reverse complement strand
ATATCAAAATACGAAGCCCTTGTACGGATTCGCAATCCGGAAAACCCGCAGCAGCGCCACATCAACCGCGTTAGCGAGGTATTGGCCGAAGGGGGCCTCATCGCCTATCCGACGGACACCTTTTACGGGATAGGATGCGACCTCTTCAACAAGAGAGGGATTCAGCTTATTTACAGGCTCAAAAAACGACCTCTTACGAAACCATTCTCATTTGTCTGCGACAGCCTGAAAGAGATCAGCCGATATGCCTTGGTCTCCAATTATGCCTACAAAACGATGAAACGGCTCCTTCCAGGCCCTTACACCTTTATCTTAGAAGGCACGAAACTGGTACCGAAGATTATGCTGACCAAGAGAAAAACTGTCGGGATCCGTGTGCCGGACAACAAAATCACGTTAGGGATTGTGCAAACCTTTGGCCGGCCTGTCATAAGCACCAGTGCGGGGTATGATGATCCCTGGGAAATAAAAGAGGCCTATGGGTCCTATCTCGATATTGTGATCGATGGTGGGGTGTTTAATCAAAGTCCTTCAAGCGTTGTCTCATTGATCAACGACACGCCTGAAATAATAAGAAAAGGGAAAGGAGATGTTAGTAGCTTTCTCTGATATCCAGCCCCGAAACCCCTCTCCACCTGTATGCTACCCGGCCCTTTAAGTTACGGAGCACCCCGGCAACAAACTTGGCGCCTGTCTCAAGTAAAAGATCAAATAATTCCAGCTTGCTCTTCTTGGCGTAAACCAAGGTCACATCCCCCTTGATTCCAGCCAATTCTTTTGTTATTTCAAGCGCATCTTGAAAATTGCCCAACAGATCAACAAGGCCCAGCTCTTTGGCTTGGGCCCCCGAGAAAATGCGGCCATCGGCGATCTCTTTGACCTTTTTCAAAGAAAGCCCTCTCCCGCGGACAATTGCCTCCACAAACTGCCTCTGCATGTCCATGATCATGGCATCAAGGATCTCCCGTTCTCTTTGGGTCAATTTTCTGTCAGGCGACCCAATGTCCTTGAATTCTCCGCTTTTCACGATCTCCAGGTCAACGCCGATCTTGGTTAACAGGTCTTCCACGCGAACAAATTCCATGATGACCCCGATACTGCCGGTGATAGTGCCCGGGTTGGCCACGATCTTGTTGGCAGCCGCCGCAATGTAATAGCCCCCGGACGCGGCAACAGTACCCATTGAAGCGACGACTTTTTTGGTAGAGATCGTCTTCTCAATCTCTCTGTAGATCTCCTGGGTTGGCGCGATGGCGCCCCCTGGAGAATTAATCTTGAGGACAATCGCCTTTATGCTCTTATCTTTTCTGAATTTAACTAACTGAGACGTGACTGTCTGTGAGGAGGAAATCGTCCCATCCACGGGGATAACCCCTATCTTTTCGTTGAAAAACAGGTCAGAGGAAGGAGACAGCATCTTGAAGGAAATGACCATCGTGCTGCCCAACACGACGGCAATGACAAGAATGATGACCAGGACTGTCAGTATTGAATGCCGCTTGCTTGACATGTATCCGTTTTAACCGTTCACGGGTTCAGAGGGTCAGGGCACACCGAAAACCTGGACGTTGATCCGTGGATTCTGAACGGTCTCGGACCGACATCCAGGGTGATCGTCACGGGGAAAGAAATTTTGGGCTAAGACCGCGAATGGGTGCTATTCAGATTCTTTGTCAGATTGCAGCTCCTCCGGAGAGCTTTCGGAATCGTCCACATCGTTGCCCGATCCAGGACCCGAATTCTCACCTTCTTGAAGGCCCTCTTTATCTCCCGAGTCAGACTTCTTGGACTTCGATGAATGTCCCAAATTCATCATTTCTTCTCTCAACAGTTCTCCAAGGTTGGATGTGGCTTCCTGATTATTGTTCAGATAGCTTCTAAAAATGTCCTTTTCACTGGTCTCTTCCAGCTTTCGTATGGAAAGGCCGATTTTCTTCTCTTCCCGGGAAACATTAATGACCTTTGCCTGTATAACATCATCAATCTGAAACCTGGACAGGGGGTTTCCCTTTTTATCGGAGGATATCTCGGAAACATGGACAAGCCCCTCGATCCCCTCTTCGAGTTCAAGGAACAGGCCAAAATCCGTCACGTTCGTAACGGTCCCTGTTACACGGGTCCCTGGCTTGTATTTCACCGGGATCTCATCCCATGGGTCACTGGTCAACTGCTTGATACCTAATGAAAAGCGTTCATTTTCCTTGTCAATATTCAACACCACGGCCCGCACTTCCTTCCCCTTTTTATACACCTCCGAGGGGTGCTTGATCCTTTTGGTCCATGAGATATCAGATATGTGCACAAGGCCGTCTATCCCTTCGTCGATCCCGATAAATACCCCAAATTCGGTAATATTTTTGATCTTCCCTTCTATGGTCGTTCCCACCGGGTATTTCTCTTCAATAACATCCCAGGGGTTCGGCGCCACCTGTTTCATACCCAAAGAGATCCTTTTCCTGGCAATATCCATGTTCAAGACAATGGCGTCGACCGTGTCCCCGATACTCAGAAGCTGTGAAGGGTGCCTGACTTTTCGCGTCCAGGACATCTCAGAGACATGGATTAATCCTTCCACACCCTGCTCCACTTCTACAAAGGAACCATAATCTGTAAGGCTGACCACGCGGCCGGTAATCCTTGTACCGATAGGGTACTTATCCTCGACCTGACTCCATGGATCCGGCGCCAACTGTTTGATGCCGAGAGATACCCTCTCTCGGTCTTTATCGAAGTTCAAGACCTTCACTTCGATCTCGTCGCCCGCCTGATGCATTTCAGAAGGATGTCCAACCCTCCCCCACGACATATCCGTAATGTGAACAAGGCCATCGATCCCACCCAAGTCAATGAATAGCCCGTAATCCGTAATATTCTTTACAACCCCGCGGAGAACAGCGCCTTGCTCGATAATCTTGAGGGTATTTTCTTTCAGGGCCATGCGCTCTGCTTCCAATATCGCCCGGCGTGATAAAACAATATTACCACGCCGCTTATTATATTTAACGATTTTGAACTCATGCTCCGTACCTACCAGCGCGTCCATATCCCGAATCGGTCTGAGGTCGACCTGTGAACCGGGCAAAAAGGCCTGGAGTCCAATGTCCACGGAAAGCCCTCCTTTTACCCGCGAGAGAATCGTCCCTTTGACGGTGCCGCTATTTTCGTAGATCTCCCTGATTTTGTCCCAGACCTTTATCTTTGCAGCTTTTTCCTTGGAAAGCCTGATGACGCCCTCGTCATCCTCTCTCCGCTCCAAAAGGACCTCGATCTTGTCGCCTACCTTGGCCGTCAATTCGCCATCGGCATCAAAAAACTCACGAATAGGAATCTGTCCTTCTGATTTGTAACCTATGTCAACCAAGACATATTCTTTGTCGACTTGAACGATCTCTCCAGCAACGACCTCCCCCTCCTGGATGCTCTTCAAGCTCTCTTCATACAACCGCATAAAGCTATCCGCATCCTGAATATCTTCGACCGATTCCTCCTCCGATTTACCCCCTAATTCCTCTTCGGATTCTCCTGCCGATTCGATAACAGTTTGTGCCCCTTCTCTGCTTGAGTCGCTGTCTGACGTCTCGCGATGATCATCGAGGTTTGAAGGTGTCGTTTCATTCTCATCAGTTACATCATAGGTTGCAAAGTTTGTTTCCTTTTCCATTAACGTAAATACCCCCTAAATGCTTTTGCCTGTTTTACCTGTCTCCGAATCCTCTAAATTTTTTAATTTATCAAAATTAAAATAGAATATCAACCATTATTTACAGCAATTTCAATTATCGCGGTTTATATGGCAATGCAGTCCCCGAACCATCGTGACATTTCATATCAGGTTGAGGTGATCCATCATGATTTCAACAACTTCCTCAACTGCAAGCGCCGTTGAATCGATGATCACGGCGTCAGCAGCAGGTCTCAAGGGAGACAACGTTCGCGTCTGGTCCTGGCGATCCCTCTTTTTCAGATCCTCCTCCACAACTTCCTTTTGAACTGTTTCATCGCGTCCCAGGCGTTCCTTGTATCTTCTTCCCGCTCTTACTTCAGTAGAAGCCGTCAGGTAAAACTTATTGGCAGCTTCGGGAAACACCACGGTTCCCATATCCCGCCCCTCTGCCACAACCCTGACACCTTTGGCCATCTTACGCTGAAGGCCGACCATCGCCTCCCTGACCTCCAGAACCGCAGATACTTTGGAGGAAAGCATATCCAATTCAGGACTTCTGATCAGTTCTGTGATGTCCTCCTTGCCAAGCAGAAGTCTGGGAGGATCTTCATGGCTGTCAAAACGCAGATTTAATGACCTGCACAAGTTCCCTAACCCCTTGCCGTCATGAAAATCGACGCCGTTTCTTTTCGCAACCAGGGCAACCGCCCTATACATCGCCCCAGTGTCCAGATACGAATAATTGAGTTTTTTGGCTAGCATGCGGCTGACGGTACTCTTCCCTGATCCTGCCGGACCGTCAATGGTTACAATCTGATTCATATGCAGCTCACGATAACGTCTTTGGATGAACGCGCAACCCTCTGGATTGACTATCGACTATTGTCGATTGAAAGAACTCGAACCTGTAACTCGCAACCCGAAACAGCTTTTCTTGGCTTTGTTAAAAACTTACAATACCCTTTTAAGGGTCTCAATAAACCTCTGATTCTCTTCCGGCAGTCCAACACATACCCGGATGTAATCAGGGAGGCCATAACTGTCCATGGCCCTGATGATAACGCCTTGTTTGAGCATCGATTCGTAAATCCTTTTCCCACCGCCCGGTGCCTTTATTAAAAAGAAGTTGGTCTGCGTAGGGATATATTCGAGGCCGATGTCATCAAGATTTCGGTATAAATAGCTGAGGCCCTCTCGAACTGCCTCAAGGGTTTTAGACACAAACAGATCATCGTCCAATGCAGCGGTCGCAGCCGCCTGGGCCAAGGTATTGGCATTGAATGGCTGTCTGACCCGGTTCATGTAGTCTATCATCAACTCTGGCGCAAATCCGTAACCGATTCTTAATCCGGCGAGGCCATAGAGCTTCGAAAAGGTCCTCAACACGAAGAGGAAAGGGTGCACGTCCAACATCTCAATGCCATCAGCCGCCGTTTCATCGGTCACAAATTCGATATACGCCTCATCTAATGCCACGACGATATCTTTCGGAATTTCTTTCAAAAACTGGAGCATCTCATTCTTTTCAAGGGCAGTGCCGGTGGGGTTGTTTGGATTGTTGATGAATATGACCTTGGTCTTAGGCGTAATGGCATTACGAATCCCCTCCAAATCGATACCGAAATTTGAAAGGGGCACAGACGTCATTTGCCCTCCGGCCCCTGTGACGATCTTTTCATAGACCAAAAAGGTGGGGAATGCCTGTACGACGTGATCTCCATCGGACAGGAAGGTTCGGACAATCAACTCAATCAACTCATTTGAGCCGTTCCCTAAGATAATTCGATCAAAGGGAATATGGTACCTTTCGCTCAACTTTAATTTGAGATAAAAACCGCTTCCGTCAGGATATCGGTTAAGCCGATCCAGATTATTCATGACCGCCTGGACAGCCAAGGGAGAAGCCCCTAACGGGTTTTCATTGGAAGCCAATTTAATGGATCCACGGATCCCCAATTCTCTTTCAAGTTCTTCTATCGGTTTTCCGGGTGGGTAGGGAATCAAAACCTCCACTCCTTCTCGAACCAGTTTTCTCATAGAATAGGCTCCTTATGCTGGATACTGGATGCTCGATATCTGGATGAAAACGTTTCAATATGTGCGGATCGATACCATCATCAACAATGAACTTGGCAAGAGGCCCATTTCTAGAGCTTTGAAAAAATGGAAGAGGGTCCCTATATTCGAAACGCGACAAATATTATCAGATATCGAGCGATGTAATGGGCAAACAGTTGCTCGTGGCCCCTTATAACGGAAGGGGGTCCAAATGTAAACGGCTCATCAAAACATATCCACTCCTTTTTTCTTTTTTATGCAATATTTTTGCTGATTTCTCCTTGACTTGAGACCCTTGATCCATTATTTTCTATCCACCTGCGTAACCGGTCATAGAAAATTTCTGTGGCTACAAAGAGGAATCTTCTGTATGTAAGTGCCAGTGTGGGAGACACGCAACTACACAGAGATCTTTTTCAGCAGATGGTTAATATTTAGGAAAAAGAATTCAGAAGGGGCATTTTGCAAGGGTCTCACAAGGGGGAGAGATGAACAAATCACAAATGATAGAAGCCTTGGCCAAAGAAGAGAGTTTACCTCTGAAAAAGGCGGAAGAGGTGGTGAACACGGTCTTTGGAGAGATTGAAGCAGCCTTCATCAGAGGTGAACGGGTTGAAATCAGAGGGCTCGGAAGTTTTAAAGTAAAAAGATATGACGGTTACCAGGGTCGGAACCCTAAGACAGGAGAAATGATAAAGGTAGCTCGCAAGAAACTGCCCTTTTTCAAGGTGGGAAAAGAGCTAAAAGAGCGGGTAGACATCCTTTAGAGCCTTTGAGGACCTTGGTCGTGCTAGATGGGGAGCTAGCGGTGCCCTGTAACCCGAAAACCGCTCATGCGGGGTTGAAAATCCTTCAGGAGAGCCTTGATCCAAATTGATCCTGTGTCGCATTCGGAGTTGACATGGACCTCACGTAACAGGCGCTTACAAACCCCGTCAGGTCCGGAAGGAAGCAGCGGTAAGTGAGAAGGCCTGTGTCGTGATGACCTCTATGTTATTTCTCCGTGTGGCAAGGATATTTTGGACTTTGTTTGAATAGGGATGCACGGCCAAGGATTTCTAAAGAATACCCCCCTAAATATTCCTATCTGATGTGTCCACTCTCAATGAACGGCATCCCTAGCCCATCCGGCCTTCTCTGTATCCGTACGCCTGTCCCCTATTTCCGCTACCCGCGCCTTTCCAGTCATCCAGAACTCGTACATGCGATTTTTACCAGACATGGCGGCATGAGCAACCCGCCCCACGACAGTCTGAATACCAGTTATGACGTGGGAGATCTCCCACACCATGTGAGCGCAAATCTTACGATTATCAAAGACACCCTTGGGGCCGAACATCTCATCTACATGAAACAGACCCATGGGAATAACATTTTTATTGTTCGACCGGGGAACACCGGCAGTAAGGTAGGAACCCCGTTCGCAGACGCCGTCATCACAGATACACCTCACCTCGCCGTCCTTGTGAAGCAGGCCGACTGCCAGGGAGTTATCATATTTGATCCCAAGAAAAGAGTCGTCGCCAACGTCCATTGTGGTTGGCGGGGAAATGTCAAGAACATCCTTGGAAAGGTCGTCGGTCGGATGAAAAATGATTTTGGTTGCAGGGGACACGACCTTCTGGCAGGCATCGGGCCATCTCTCGGCCCCTGTTGCGCCGAATTCGTCGGGCATGAAGAGATATTTCCAAAAGGCTTCGAGAAATTTATGGTCAACACAGACCACTTCAATTTGCGGGAGATAAGCTGCCAGCAACTTCTGGACGCGGGGATCAGACAGGAGAACATTGAAATCTCCGATATCTGCACACGTTGCAGGACGGATCTCTTCTATTCCTACAGGGGTGAGGGAACAACCGGACGATTTGGGACCGTTGTTATGTTGAAATAATTGAAAAATCTGATGGCTGTCGATTTTCGGTGTTTGCACTGTCTACCCTGAAAAATCCGGGCGTGCGGAATGCCGGATGGCTCGGGCAAATTTCCACCCCAGGATGAGGTGGCTTGTTTTTGTCGGTCTTGAAGGCTACGCTGATTTAAGTGCCTAAAGTGCCTAAAGTTAAGGAACTTCGTGACTTTTTATTTCGACCGTCCTGCCTGCGA
>CAZACO010000160.1:0-7839 GCA_964483185.1 uncultured Desulfobacteraceae bacterium | reverse complement strand
AAGGTCCCGTATCTTGTTTCCTTGAGATAGTAACTGGTCCCTTCTTCCTCTTTCTCTGCTTCCCTTTTCCCTGTGACGGTAACGAAACCGTCTTCAATAGAGATCGAAATATCATCCCGCTTCACACCCGGGAGTTCAGCCGTAAGAACGTATTTCCCGTCCTTTTCACTGAAATCAACATTGGGGGCCAATTCCCCATCGGCTTCCTTTGCCAATTCCGGCCATAACATGTCAGAAAACATGTTTCTCACCACTTCCGGGCCGAACGGGGACATCCAAAGCGGCCTACGACCTGTTTTTGCGATTGCAAGTGCCATCATTGCCACCTCCTCTTTTATCTTTCATGACAAATGTCTTCTTCATATTCATGCATGGAACTTCTAAAGTTCCAGTTGACAATAAGATAAGTACTGAATATACTGTGTCAAGATAGTTTTTGCAGTATATTTAACATTACTTAATATGATATCTAACCAATAGTAATATGTCTACGCTCCACGGGATCCTTCAGGAGGCACGCATGAAGACGAAAAAGGGTGAAGGGGATGATAGGCCTGGAAATAAGGTATCCTTACCGTCATCGTCGGAGCTGAGGAGCAGGCAGTCGGTAAGGGCGACTTTTAAACTTTCAGAAAATGCGATCCATATCATCCGTCTCGCCGCTGCTCATCTCAACATAAAGCAGAAAACCCTTTTTGACCACCTGATCGAAGATACCCGGTCGCTCAATCTTATCGCATCCGGGGTTGAGCGGGCCAGATTCAATAGGATGAAACGGATTCAAAAAACATTCGTTATAAGCAGAAAAACCCTGTCCTGCCTTGATGAAACAGCGAAGGAATTCAAAGCCCCCCGGGATGCCTTGGTCGAATATTCAATTGAGCGGCTTCTGCCTCTTATAGACGAAGAACGGGAGAGGCATCGGAAACGGTTAGACATCTTGGCCGAGATAACCGAATATCTGGAACAGGGTGAAGGAATTTTAGAAAAATCGGAGGAGATTCTCGGCGAAGATGATCCGGTTTACGAGAAACTTGAAGCGGCAATAAGGCGATGGCGTAACACCCGAAAGCATATTATCTGTCTTGTCAACAGGGGGAAGATAATTGATGAATAGGGCCGGAAACCTGCCTGCATACAATCCTGGTAACACTTTGGCATTTTGAAAACATTCACGGGTAGATTACCGGACCATGAGAATGAGGCGCTTTTGCCTTTTTTAAGGACGCCAAATTGTCAGGGATGCTATTGTGTTTCCGAAGAGTTACCTGTATAATGACAACAGACATAATCCTCACAGAAAAGTGGTCCACACACTTCAGGCCAAACTGCTGAGCGATCGTCCAGTCTATAACGAAACAGAAGTGAAGATGCCCGAAACCCCCATCCCCGATCCGAAGGAACTGAGGACTATCGAAATAGATAGGCATCTAAAGGACGACTTGGGTGGACCTACAACACCCGTGATTCAGAACACTCCATTTTTAAAAACAAGCTGGTTGCGACGCCAAAAGGGGATTAAATAGATGAGCGAGACTGAGATGAAACCTCACTCTGATTACGATGAACTTCATCTGGCTATAAGTGAAAATGCCCATTTAAAGGAGACCATCGTCGCCTTGCGCGAAGAGTTACAGAAATTGATGATTCAAAAAGAGGAAAGTGATCAAAAGGCCCTGGCCATTGCCAACGATGAGATTGTCCAACTGAAAGCCACAGCCTCAGCACTCCGTGATGAAATGGAGAAGATGGAATATGAGAAAGGGGAAAGCATACAGAATGCCTTAGCGGATGCAAACAATGAAATTATTCAACTCAAGACAACCATAATCGCCTTACGTGATGAAATGGAACGAATCAAGGTTTCTTATGAGGATAAAATGCAGGATCTCGAACGTGCTACCCATGACGAAGTCGAGCAATTGAGAGGGACGATCAAGGTTCTTCGTAAGAGAGTAGAGGAAAGTCATGCAAAACAGGGATAAATCGATACGGGCCGGCGAACGGGACCGCTCCCGTTCAGAAACCGATAAAGATATAAAGCTGCTTCAGGCACAAATGTTGCTTGACGTCTCGAAAACAGTGGCGGCCTTTGAAACGCTCGATGAAATGCTCTCTGCACTTGTGGACATGACAACCGATGCGGTCGATGCTGACCGCGGCACTATCTTTTTGAACGATAGAGAGACCGGGGAATTGTACTCCCGCATTGCACATGGAAATTTGCAGCGCGAAATCAGAATCTTGAACAACAGGGGGGTGGCAGGCTACGTCTTTACGACAGGTAAAGGAACGATTGTTCATGACGCTTATGCGGATGAACACTTCGATCTTTCCATAGACGAGCAGACCGGTTACCAGACAAAAAGTATACTCTGCGTCCCGATCAAGACCGTCAGGGGCGAGATCATCGGTGTCGCCCAGACCCTCAACAAAAAAAGTGGGAAATTCACCGAGAACGACCTGACGCTCCTTGAAGCTATCACGACACAGGCCGCAGTGGCGCTACAGAGCACTCAACTGCTAGAGCAGATGAAGAAATCCAGCTCGCAGGAAATGGAGTTTTTTGATGTTATCTCCGACGTGACCGCCGAGATAGATCTTGGGGCGATCCTGGGAAAAGTCATATCCCAGGCCACAAAAATGCTGAACGCCGAGCGCTCGACCCTTTTTCTAAACGACGAGAAGACGAACGATCTCTTTTCAAAAGTGGGAGAGGGACTGGGAGCAACGGAAATCCGCTTCCCCAACCATCTGGGAATCGCAGGGGCCGTTTTTACCACCGGAGAAACGGTTAACATCCCCTATGCATATGCCGACCTTAGATTTAACCCGGCCTTCGACAAAAAGACCGGCTTTTTCACCCGCTCCATCCTCTGCGTGCCGGTGATCAACAAGGCCGGCAAAAAGATTGGGGTAACGCAGGTTCTAAACAAACGAGGGGGTCCTTTTACGAAAGAAGATGAATCGCGTCTCAAGGCATTCACTGCCCAGGTTTCAATATCACTGGAAAACGCCAAGCTTTTCGACGACGTGCAAAACATGAAGAATTATAGCGAGGGTATGTTGGAAAGCATGTCCAACGGCGTTATTACCCTAAATGAGGATGGCAAGATCATCACCTGCAACTCCGCCGGCATGCGCATCATGCAGGTTTCACCGGAAGATATCCTGGAGCGACCGGGCAATCAATTTTTCACAGGTCCTAATACCTGGCTGTTGGAAAAGGTAAAAAGAGTTGAGGAAACTCAAGCCTCCGATGTCACAATGGATGCTGAACTCGAGTTCGGGGGGGAGAAGGTATCCGTAAATTTAACTGCCCTCCCCTTGGCGACAATTGACCAAAAGAAACTCGGGTCCATGATCATCATTGATGACATCAGTACGGAAAAGCGTATGAAGTCGACCATGTCTCGTTATATGGACCCCGGACTGGCCGATCAACTCTTGGCAGGTGGAGAAGATTTCCTTGGCGGAAGAAGTGCTACTGCAACGGTACTCTTCTCCGATATACGCAACTTCACCTCATTTTCTGAAGAGATTGGCGCACAAGGGACCGTATCCTTGCTAAACGAATATTTCACCATAATGGTTGATTGCATCCAGCAAGAGGGGGGAATGCTTGATAAATTTATAGGGGATGCGATTATGGCGGCCTTTGGCGTGCCCATCCCTCACGATGACGATGAGGACCGTGCTGTGCGTGCAGCCATCACCATGATGAACGCCCTGACTGCCTGGAACATAAAACGCGTAGCCATGGGAAAACCGGAGATCAACATGGGGATCGGCCTCAACACCGATTTGATTGTCTCCGGCAATATAGGCTGCCAGAAGCGCATGGACTACACCCTGATCGGCGATGGGGTAAACCTGGCAGCGCGCCTGGAAAGCGCGTGCAAACAGTATTGCGCAAATATCTTGATAAGTGAAAATACTTACAAAAGACTGCACGGTACCTACCGCATCCGCGAGATCGACCGGGTTGTAGTAAAGGGGAAGAAGGCGGCGGTTAGTATTTATGAAGTCCTCGATTACCATAACGATGAAACATTCCCCAATTTGATGGAGGTGGCAAACAACTTTAAGAATGGCCTAGACCGGTATCGTGCCGGGAATTGGGACAAGGCTATCAGGGCATTTAATGAGGCACTCAACCTCAATCGGAATGACAGGCTCTCCCAGATATATATCGGGCGGTGTGAACACTTAAAGGAAAACCCGCCGGATGACGATTGGAATGGTGTTTGGGTAATGACATCGAAGTAAGTAGACCATCCCTATCACGTTGCTTATTTCACGTAGAACCTATCAGCCAAGGATATCGCATTATGAATAAAGCTTGTCTTTGCGATCTTGTTCAAATGAATTCTCCTGAGTCCGTTCTAAAAGAGGTGTTAGTCATCCTCCGCTTAATTTTTCCTGCATGGAATGCAAACTCGGTTTCATCCGCCTTCTTCTCGACCGTCAACCTTTATGAAGGAAGGTATCCGGGGTACCAGGCTTGCAACACGTTGTATCACGATCTAAATCACATCACCGACACCTTCCTCGCCATGGCACGAATGATACATGGGGCCATGATAGAGGGGGCGTCCTTCTCCGATCGTCAAATTATACTGGGCCTCATCGCATCACTTCTACACGATGCAGGATATATCCAGGAAGCGCATGACAATAAAGGCACCGGGTCCAAATATACCGCTATCCACGTCAAACGAAGCATGGACTTTTTTAAGAACCATGGAGAAAAATTCGGCATCTCTAAGGAGGAAATTGCTGATGGCCGGAGCATGATCCATTGTACCGACCTTGCTGCCGACATTTCCAGTATCCCTTTTCTGTCCAAAAAGGCCGAACTTCTTGGAAAGATGTTGGGGGCAGCGGATCTCCTGGCCCAGATGTCCGACCGAAAATACCTGGAGAAACTCCTGTTGCTTTACTACGAATTCGATGAGGGCAATGTCGGTGATTTTGAAAGTGAGGTGGACATCCTCCGAAAAACCGTCGGGTTTTACGACTTGGTTTCCCAACGCCTCAAAACGGTGCTTGATGGGGTCGATCGGTTTTTGGCTCCTCATTTCGCATCGAGGTGGAATATTCGTGTAAATCTGTATGACGAGGCTATCCGAAATCAACAAGATTATCTAAATAAGATCCTGGAACACCCCGATTCAGATCCCCGCGACTTTTTAAGACGTGAAAGGATCGTCGGTAAGGTCCGTAAGGAATACGGAAAAGGGGCCTGAGATAGGCATCTCTCTTTGCCGCAAACGCTGCAAAACCCGAACTTCACTCCGGACCGCGTTTCAAACCTTTTGCAAAGATAAAACAGGAGGTAGAAAATGGAGCTGACCGAAATCTATCACAAGGGAGAATCTGCGCTCAGAATGCGCGACATCGGCTGGCTGTTGGATGGGGTGGAGACGGAGTTTGTCCTTTCCAATAACCGGCGTGTCATTGACCGATACACGATCAGGCAGCGTTGCATTGACGGGGTCGAAGTGGAAACGGATTGTTCTGTCTTAGGCGTAACGTTGAATACACCGATTATTATGTCTTCCATGACCATGCCGATCCCCTCTATCGTTGAAAACGGTCTTATGGAAGTGGCAGATGGCCTGAGAGCGGCAGGAAGTCTCATGTGGACAGGCACCCCCATACCCCAGGAGCTGAAGGCCCTTAGGGAGACAGGGGTTCCTCTGGCCGCCAATGTAAAGCCGTTCAAGGACCGTCGGAAGATGTTCAAGACGATCGATGAGATCCACGCGGCCGGGGTGAACTGGCTCGGGATTGAAATCGATGCCGGACAGGGGACCAAGATCCATGACAAACAGATGGCCTCAGACTGCTTCCCGCTCTCCTTGAAAGAACTCAAGGAGATCCGAAAAAGGGTGTCCATTCCGCTGATCTTCAAGGGCGTACTGAGCAGGGAAGATGCCGAAAAATCGATTGAGGCGGGCGCTGATGGGATTTTCGTGTCCAATCATGGGGGCCACACCCTCGATTACCTTCCCCATCCCTTCCAGGTCATGGATGAAATTGTCTCGATTGCACAGGACAACGCCGTCATTTTGGTGGATGGAGGATTCCGACGAGGGAGTGATGTGTTTAAGGGTCTGGCATTTGGGGCCACACTCGTGGGCCTGGGACGACCCATTCTCCAGGGACTGGCTGCCGACGGGGCCGAGGGCGTCAAGGCGCTTGTGGAACAGATGACAGAAGAGATGAAACGGCTGATGTCCATGACCGGTACTCCTTCCCCGGCAGACATCGGTCGCGATTTACTTATTGAATCTTAGGGCTCTTTTCTGAACAGAGCCTCTGACAGCTTCATCGAACAGGGGGAAAGATGCCCCCTTTAACCATCCGGTGACCAATATCGGCTATGGATTGGGATTCTGACACATCTTTTGATATCTCCACAGATTCACCATGGCTTGAGCGGCCCGTTCCGGCGTCGGGAAATTGACCAGGGCCCCTGACGCTTCGAGATCGCTTATCTGGGCGTCCCAGATCCCCGGAGGGGCAACGATACAGGAGATGAAGGGTTTTCTCTGTTTCCACTCTTTTAATAGGTCTGTTATCCCTCTGACCGCATCCCTGTTGGCTGATGCGAACATCATCAATAGAAGAATCCCGTTCACATTTTCGTCATCCATCACCGCCTGTATGATCCCTTTTATGGCGCCGGCGTCATACCAGGCCGGTCCCATGTCCACCGGGTTGCTCCTGAGGGCAAGGGGGGGAAGGAGACGGTTGATGGTCTGCTGCGTGTCAGGGGTAAACCGGACAATATGGAGGCCTTCTGCCTCACACACGTCGCAGGCGGCCATGGATGGTCCTGCCTGGGCCGAGAGGACAGCCACCCCGGGACCTGCCGGGACAGGAGAGGCGGCCAGGGACTTGGCCGTGTCCAGCAAGGTCTCGGCGTTATCAATATGGAGTATTCCCGCCTGGTTGAAGGAATCGGTATAGATCTCATGACTCCCTGCCATGGAACCGGTATGGGATCGGGATGCGGCATCCCCGACCTGGCCGCTCCCGGTTTTGTAAGCAATGATCGGCTTGAGGCCCCGCAGTTTTCTGGCAGTGTCGATAAAGGCCCCGGCCTCATCAATCCCCTCGATGTAAAGGACGATAACTTTTGTGTCGGGGTCATCTGCCAAGTATTCGACCATCTGGGCAAAATCGACATTCAGTCGATTTCCTAGGCCCACGATCATCCTGAAACCGACATCCATCCGCATGGCCATGAAGCCGAGGAGGTGGGACATGCCCCCGCTCTGGCTGACCAGGGTAATGCCCCCTTTTCGCAGGTGGGAGAATTCCGGGGTAAAGGAGGCGTTGAGATCGGCCAGTAGGTTGATCATGCCAAAGGTATTGGGGCCGATAACCTGTATCCCGGCATCATTGGCAGTGTCTGCAATCTCCTTATGAAGATCCGCGCCCCCCGGGTCATCGATCTCCTTAAACCCTGCCGTGATCAGTACGATCCCTTTGACGTCCTTGGCCGCGCACTCCCGGAAAACACCCGGCACGTGTCTGGCCGGAACCACGACAATCGCCAGATCGATCCCGCCATCACAAGCCGCAACAGAGGGAAATGCCTTTACACCCATGATCTCTGTAGCGCCGGGGTTCACCGGGATGATCCTCCCTGAGTACCCCCCCCTGGTCAGGCTTTTCATCACATGGAATCCCAGTTTGTTCGGTTTGTCCGAGGCCCCGATAACCGCTACTGATTTGGGATCAAAAAGCCTTTCCATACGGGTCATCTGTTGTTTCATCGGAACATATTCCTTTCGTCAGGACAGAGTGTAAACGTCTTTCCACAGC
>CAZACO010000159.1:0-7852 GCA_964483185.1 uncultured Desulfobacteraceae bacterium | reverse complement strand
TACCATTTGCGGCACATCGAATAGTTCCGGTTCACAGAATTTTACCATGTAAAAAATCACGCCCTTGGCGCCGCTTCCGGTTGTCTTTCCAACGAGATACTCCACTCGTTCGCTTAACGGTGAGGCCTTGGTGGTACAGGGGGGCATGGTAAAATAGTCGTCCGCAAGCGCTTCAAACGGGTCCTCTACAGGGCCCGGCTGCAACAGGAACCTCCGGCTGCAGCATAGGAGATCATCATCCACCACCCGCACCCCAAGTTCATCCAAAAGGCCCAGAATCTCCGGGGGATTGGGGAGAACGCCACTCAAAATTATGCCAGGGCCCTTTTTCTCACCGCCCTTGGATGTTTCCAAAAAATCCTGCAGCAGGGGTATGAAATCGTCAGGATGGAGGTACTCCCCCTGACGGATCATTCGATAAAACTCGGCATTGGACGCTGAAAGCGCCCCCTGCCGCCTCACGTCGTAGAGTTCCCTCAGAATTTCTGCTAAATGATGTCCCTGCTCCACCCGTCGCTTCAGCTCAGTTTCGTCCATCGGCCCCAGGTCTCTCTCCAGCCGAAAGACCAGGGCCTTGAGCTGTTCCAGATAATAGCGGCGGGAGGAGGGCCGGTACGGGGCCTTTGGATGATAGAAGAAATAGCAAGGCTTATCCACCCCTAAATAATCGTACACAATCGAGGCCATGTTCTGGATGGAGTCACAGGTATGGGGGAACAGAAATCCGTCCAATATGTCGCCCTTGCCCTGAAGGATCAGCTCCAGTCCCAATTTGACCACCGAACAGATATACGGCTGGAGATGCGCAGTGGCGCCGGCAATTTCGAGCGGCGGGTCCCAGATCTCCGCAGGCACTACGTTAAAGGCCCAGAGGATCTCTCTGGGATAATGTGCAGGAAAGACACCGATGATGCGCCGGCCCTTCTGTTTCTGTTCCTCAAGATATTCTCTTCGCGTCATCAGATGCCTTTCAGAAAACCGTCAGTTATCCCCAATGTTGCAAAAGTCGAGGATGCCGCAGATCTTAGGCGTCGTGGGTGAAGCTGTAGTACTTTACCGCGAACCCTCGACAACGAAGGAGATGCGGTATCCTCGGCTTTCCCACAGGGTAAATAAAATCGCTGTTTTTGCGTCCGTTCAGGATGCCACCTGCAGTGGATTACATGAATACATTAAAAATTGGAAAATTGTCTGCATTTTTAGCCCTTAAACTTATTTTGCCATTTTATTTATTCAACTAAGGGGTTATTGCAGGCTGCAAGAAACCGATAGGCCAATCTAAAGGAATGTCTAGAGGTGTGTCAAGTCAATATGCACTTGACACGGGAACCCCTTTTCCATATTTTCTGTGCATTCAGGACAGGCGCATGATCTTTTAACGATTTGCCTGCTTCCCAACCCCTAAACCTTGAACCTCTGAACCTCTGAACGGTTACAAAGTGAATAGCATATGAATCCTACTAAAAAAAAAGAGGTTTTTGTCCGGGATCACTTGGCTGAATTCCGCACCGAGCTTGCCAACCGGCGGACCCTTCTTTCGCATATCCGCACGGCCCTGGCCTTCCTTGGAGGTGGACTGGCATTGATAAAGTTCTCGGGGCACCCGTTAATCACAGTGATCGGGTGGCTCCTCTTGCCTGCCGGGATATTCATCCTTGTCCAGGGCGTCATCACTTATATCAAGGTGAACAGGGCTGTTCGTATGGAGAAGCAAAAGACCGACGAGGCTGAACAGACGACCCTATGACCTGCAGAAGGGAAGAACAGGTGCTCCAGAAGAAAGACCGAATATGCCGGTTTGTCATGGCCTTCGCCAGGATTGCCCTGTCCCCGTTCTATCAAATCGATATTGAGGGGAGGGAACGCCTGCCTCGAAAAGACGCCTTTATTCTCCTGCCCAAGCATCAATGCTGGCAAGACATCCCTATCATCGCCCTTGCCACACCGAGGCCTCTTTACTACATCGCAAAATATGAGCTATTCAAAAACCGGTTTGCAGGGTGGTTCTTGGGATCTCTCGGAGGCATTCCCCTGAACCGGCAGCAACCGCTGAAAAGCAGGGATTCCATAAGGGCGATGATCCAGTTCCTGAAAAATGGGGAGGGGGTTGTGATTTTTCCTGAGGGCACCTACTATAAAAAGGGTATGGGCCCAGGTAAATCGGGCATGGTCAGGCTTATCATCTCCCGGCTGGCATTTCCCCTGATCCCCGTGGGGGTCCATTATACAAAGACAGATTTCAGGACCAGTGTTCGGGTCCGTTTCGGGAAACCGATCTATCCGGATACATGCGTCCCGCCAAGCTCAATCCTCAGCCGTGTGATGAAGGAAATTGCGGTGCTCTCGGGGTTCCGTCAAGATATCCAGCACACCCTATCCAGTATCCAGAAACCAGTATCCAGAAACCAGTATCCAGAAACCAGTATCCAGTATCCAGTGAAAGGAGAAAATCGACATGTCCGATCTGGGAAAGATCTTTGACCGAATCGATGGTTATACAGATGAAATCATTCAACTTCAGCGCGAACTGACGGCCCGGGCCGCATTAGGTCCCGAAAACGGGGGCTCGGGTGAACACGAAAAAACGGCTTATATAAAAGGTCTCTTTGAATCGTTGAATGCGGATATGCTTCAAGAGATCAAGGCCCCTGACGAGAGAGCGCGTGAAGGCTATCGCCCCAACCTTATCGGCAGGTGGGAAGGCCGGCAGAAGGATCCGGTCGTATGGGTCCTAAGCCACTCCGACATCGTACCGCCCGGCGATCTTTCCTTGTGGAAGAGCGCTCCCTATGAGGTTATCGTGGACGGGGACCGGATTGTTGGAAGAGGTGTTGAAGATAATCAGCACGGCTTTGTCAGTTCATATCTGGCCCTAAAGGCGACCCTTGATTCAGGTCAGGGTTTAGAAAGACCGGTGGGCCTGATCATCGTGGCCGACGAAGAAACAGGTAGCCGCTACGGGCTGAGCTATATCCTGAAGCATCATAAAGCGTTTTTCAGCCCGGAAGATCTTATTATTGTGCCTGACAGTGGCAATGAGGAGGGCACCATGATCGAGGTGGCAGAAAAATCCATGCTCTGGCTTAAATTCACTGTCACAGGCCGTCAGTGCCATGCGAGCACCCCCCACAAGGGAAAGAACACCCTTTATGGAGCAGCAAAACTGATTGTCGCACTGGGAGAGTTGGATGGTCGGTTCAATCTTTCAGACCCCCTTTTCAGTCCGCCGCTATCGACCTTTGCGCCCACCAAGAAAGAAGAGAACGTTCCCAACATCAACACCATCCCCGGGAAGGACATCTTTTACCTGGACTGCCGGATACTCCCCCAATGCAGCGTGGATGACATTATTTCAGCATCAGAGGAAATTGCCGAGTCAGTCAGCACTGAAACCGGTCTTGAAATTGATGTGGCCACTGTCTACAGGCAGGATGCCACCATGCCCACTTCCCAGGAAGCACCTGTTGTAAAAGCCCTGGCCAAGGCGATCAAAGCGGTTACCGGCAAAGAGGGAAAAGCGATGGGGATTGGAGGAGGTACTGTGGCCGCCTTTTTCCGAAAAATGGGACTCCCGGCGGCAGTCTGGTCTACCTGCCCTGACTCCGCCCACCAGCCGAATGAATTCTGCCTGATCCCGAATATCATCACAGACGCAAAGATCTTTGCGTGTCTGTATCAGGGTGAATACGGCGGGGAGTCAGTGGACCGGCAGTGACCCTATCCTCCGATGTTTATTGATTTTTTGGATTGACACTGATGATGAGATAACGTAATGTGCAGGCTCACATATATCCATGTCCCTTTAACACTGAAATCCTCTGAAAGAGGTCTCACAGACAGGCAAAAATATAAAGATGAAAGTCAGATTTTGGGGAACAAGGGGCTCTATCGCCGTCCCGGGAAAAGATACGATTTTATACGGGGGGAATACGTCCTGCCTCGACATTGTGCTTGAATCGGGCAGGAGAATCGTCATCGATGCCGGAACAGGAATCAGGCCATTGGGCGATCACCTGATCGCAAAAGGAAACGCAGTAGATATTCTCCTCCTGATTTCGCACATCCACTGGGACCACGTACAAGGGTTTCCCTTCTTCGATCCGGTTTTCAATCCTGCCTGTAAGATATCTGTAGACGGTTCCCCCGCTTCCATGAAAGGGCTCCAGGCTATTTTTGACAACAAAATGGGTGACGGTTTCTTTCCTGTCAGTTTTGAGGACCTCAACGCCCAGATCGACTACCTTGGGAAGCTCAGCCATGGCCCTATCACCATCGACGATACGGTCATTGACACCATTCCCCTCCACCATCCCCAGGGAGGTTTCGGCTTCCGCTTTCAAGACGGGAAAAAGAAACTGGTTTTCATAACAGACAACGAATTGGTAAAAAACGCCCCGGTGGGAAAACAGCCGGATGATTATGCCCGGTTCTGCCACGAGGCAGATGTTCTGATTCACGATGCCCAGTTTACACCTGATGAAATTGACAATCATCGGGGCTGGGGGCATTCAGATTACGGCGCCACATTAGACCTGGCCTTGAAGGCCCATGCAAGACGATTAATTCTCTTTCACCATGCACCTTCCAGAACAGATGCTGATGTGACCTCAATCATCGAACACTGCAACGATCTCGCAGCAGAAAGTCAGAGTGATATCATCATCGATGCTGCTAAAGAAGGAAGTGAATTCACCCTGTGAGCCCCGGCCGCCACTCACCCTCCACCGTTCAACATCCTTCTCCATTCTCTCTGAGCCGATATGGACAAAGCGACTGTAAAACAGATCATTCTCGTTTTAGGCGGCGCCAGGAGCGGCAAGAGTTCCTGGGCACTCAGGTATGCCGAAGAAACATACGAATCCTACCTCTTCCTTGCTACGGCAGAGGTAAGAGATGATGAAATGGCCGAGCGCGTACGACGGCACAAGGCATCCCGGGGACCCGCTTGGAAATTGGTCGAAGAACCTCTGGAAATTGCCGGGGTGTTGCGGGCGAACGTTGCCCGGGTGAATGTGGTGCTCATCGACTGCATGACCATCTGGCTCAGCAACATCCTTCTCACGAAAGGGAGAAAGGCCGTGGGTCTCTATCAGGAGCGGCTGCTGGAAGCGTTGTCCAGAAGGAGAGGGGCGGTGATCATGGTGTCCAATGAGGTGGGGACCGGCATCGTCCCGGAACATCCCTTGGGGAGAGAATTCAGGGATCTGGCCGGGATACTCAACCAGAAACTGGCCGCAATGGCCGACAGGGTGGTCATGACCGTGGCCGGCATCCCCATTTACATTAAATGAAAAAGAAACGAGACCCATGATGAAATGGATCGTGCAGTCTTCCTGGTTTCTGTCTATCATTCTTGTTTCATATCTGTCTCTGACCCCTCGTCTCGAAATTCCCTGCCCGTTCACCGGCGTTGACAAGGTGGGGCATTTCCTGGCCTACGCCTGGCTGGCCATCCTCCCCTTTCTTGGGTTTGAACGGACCCGAACCGCCTTCACAGGGGCATTTTTGATGATTCCGCTCGGCATAGGGCTTGAGTTTGCGCAACGCCATGTGCCTGGCAGGGATTTTTCCGTTGCAGATATGATCGCAGACAGCGCCGGTGTGGCATTAGGAATGTTCTTGGTCAAACACATAAAGAAAAGACCCTGCTTTCGCAAGGCCTGACTTGATCGCAGGAAAATCTGCCCGTGAGCAATACAATCGCCATTGTCCTTTCCCTTGTCATCTCGCTGTGCGTGTACCTGGGTTTTGTTTTCGGCCTCAAGATCCCATTGGGGAAGAAACACCTTTGCGGACATTGGTATTATCATCCGAATGCCGTTTGCGTGTGGCGGGTGCTCATCGGGCTGTCAGGCGCCCTGCTCTACTTCATGACCGGCCAACGGGCCTTAGGCATTCTCCTTTTCACCCTCTCCGCGGTGCTGGACGGCGTGGACGGCCTGCTTGCAAGAGAATGCGATCTGGTGACCCCTTTTGGAGAAGAGATCGATCCCCTCTGCGACAAACTGACCTATCTTCCGCCCATGGTTTTTTTTGCCTACATGGGTCTTCTGGACGTGAGTGCGGTATGGATACTTGTAGTTGTGGAGGCGAGCGGGCAATTTCTGTTTCGATATATTATCAAGCGGTTTACGAATTTTTCTGTGGCGGCCAACAACTTTGGCAAGATCAAGGCGGTCCTGTGCTTTGCCTTGATCATCTACTGCGCGCTGCTGAATGATGCGGTAAGACTTCCCGATTTCTCAAATCAGATGCTTCACCTGTGCATTATCCTTTCTATTTCGTCCATCGCCTTCAAGCTCATCGCGAACCGGTTTTATGCGGACATCCTGTCCCTCCTCAATTTGTGCTGCGGCATCATCGGGATATTCTTTGTCCTTCAGATGCGTCCGGTTTACGCGGCCATCGCCATCCTGGCCGGACAGATATTCGATCTTTTCGACGGGAGGATGGCCGACAAGCATGGCGGCACCAAGTTGGGGCCATGGCTGGACGATATCGCCGACCTGGTCAGTTTCGGCGGCTGCCCCACATTCCTGATCCTCTTGAAAGGCGATTGGCGGTTTTTGCCCTTTATTGTCGGCCTCGTCTACTTTTTTGCGGTGGCTTTCAGACTATGGCGCTTTATTGTCCGGGACAAGAATGACAGCACGCTGAGCCCGGGCGTTTTCAACGGATTGCCCAGTCCTGCCGGCGCCATGGTGTCCCTTGGGGCGTGTCTATTCTGGGACAATGTGTGGATTGTCTGGGCCGTGGTTCTCCTGACATCTTACCTGCTGGTGAGCGATATCCGGTTTGTTCATTTTGGACGGGTCATATTGGGCCATTTTCCGAGGATTTTTGTGGTGATCCTCGGTTTTGTCATCGTCTTCACCATATCCTTTCTCATAAAGGTAAGAGACCCCAAAATGCTCGGGGGACTTTTGCTCATCGCATTTCTGATCTATGCCATCACGAGCAGGAACCTGTTATCGCGAAAAATCGTCTGAACGGCCGGATCTCGGTTTGGGATCTGTCAACACAGTCAACTACCACCCCTAAAAAGGGTGGCTTGAATGGTGACCCTGAAAGGGTCTTTGACAAAACAGTTCTCACCACAGAGCCACGGAGAACGCAGAGTTTTTTGATCAGAATCCTTGATCCCGCCATTCAGCGGGACAGGTATCCGGATTCTGATCAAACGCTGACATGGCATGCAGCATGTCGGAGTTCACCCGGCAAAGGGTTGGTTTTAAACTTGATTGGCCAATACTATGGCTGATTGTTTTGCCTGATTTTGGATACCTGTCCCGCTTCTGGAGCGGGATCAAAAAATCAGGCAAAGAAAAGCGTGAACTCTGAGACCTCTGTGCCTCTAACGAAGTTTACCCTGTTGAATTCGTTTACGAAGCTCCGAAGGAGCATTCATCAGGGCGGGTGGTGAAAAATATTTTCTCACTTACCAGCATAGTCCCGCTGTAGCGGGACTTGGACCATCCCGTAAAGCGGGAAGGTTTATGGGGTTAATTGAGGCAATTTATCAAAAAATAGCTTGATTTCTTCAAAACAATTATTGTATTCCTTTCGTCAAATCGCATTTTGCAAAAAACTGTAAACTGATTTGCCAAGAGGTTTGCCATGGCGGACCACCCAGACCCCATTTCTCATTTCAGAGAGGTGGGGTTTTGTGTTTTTAGATAGACCTGACAGATGGGCTTTCGTGATTCGGAGCATTGATAACTTCCCGGAAAATTTCATGTTCCAACTGACTAAAGAGGAGTTCGAAAACTTGAAATCGCAAATTGCGACATCAAGTTCAAACTGGGGTGGCCGGCGTAAATTGCCTCTGGTTTACACTAAGCATGGCGCCTTG
>CAZACO010000158.1:0-7867 GCA_964483185.1 uncultured Desulfobacteraceae bacterium | reverse complement strand
TACATCAGTATAAGAAAGGTCTTTACAGGAAAGAAAAAGCTCAAGAAAATATTGTAATTCCGCTGAAATAAAAGAATGCTTCCCTTTTAACAGGATTTTTAAGTCCTTACAAACGGGGTCAAAATTAATAAAGAATAGGACTTGAATATTTTTCTTTTGAATAAGTTGGCCAAAATTACTTATGGTATAGAATTTCGCGATATCTATATCAGATTTAAACTTTGGTAGTTTTTCAACAGCAGGAAATGCGTATGATTTGTAGCCTAATTCTGAAGGTTTTTTTCGATAATCACAAAATGCTGTCACCTTGCAGCCTTTTACCAATAAATGGTCTATGAGAGGGGCATATAATTTAATGTAATTATCTCTTGGTATATGAAAACCGATGTTCACATCTCATCCTTAAACTGAATTAATGGTTTATATTATCAGGCCATATATATTAAGTTAAAATTTATGAATATTAATTCTTTTCCTTTTTTTCTGCTTCCTTGAATATTGCCATATGAATAATATCTACTTCCTGTCCCTCCCAGATATGATGTCGAATACGTCTTCCATCTTCTTGCATGCCGGTCTTCTTCATGATTCGAATCATGTTTACGTTTGTAGCGAGAGCGCCAGCAGAAATTTTTCGTATTTTCTTATTTTTAAGCAAAAAGTCACATACAGCTTTCCATGCTTCAGCGCCGTATCCTTTATGCTGGAATCTATTTTCTCCTATCATTATTCCTATGTCAGCGGTCTGATTTATCTCATCTATATAGGCGTTTATATTCCCTATGTGTTCAGAATTTTCCTTTAGGTTTATTGCCCATAAGAAATGGGGGGAATCTTTAAATTCTTCAAGATATTTTTTACAGCTCTCTAATGTGTGTTTCTTATGACGATGCCTGCTGAATCGGACAACATCCGGATCGTTGAGCCACTTTACATATCGCTCACTCAGGTGTTTCTCTCCAAACGGTTCGATAAGAAGGTTTTCAGTTTCTATGATTTTATGGGAACGCAATTCAAACTCCTCTTTACTCATAAAAGCTCCCTTAGACTCCATACTTTCTCAAACGCCTTTATGACATCTTCTAAATCATCTTTATTCATGGATGCATGCATTAACTCATGAATAAAGATCTCCTTTTCATATAACCTTTCTGTTACAGGACAGATACCCTTTTGATAGGATATATCCCCGCGACAGAAAGGTGACAGAAAAGGGAATCCTTTTGAACCGTAGGCTATCCTTCTCTGAAATATAGGTTGTAGATATAGAGGCTTAACATATCCATAGCTGATCTTTACACCCTCTCTCTCCCTCATCTCCGTTGGAGACAGCTCGGCCCTGACGGCGTCAATGAAAAGATTACGCGATACCCCCGCTTCTGATTCATCAAACTTGAATGCCTGGACATAATATGCGTGTTCACACCCTTCCCTCACCCTAACAGAATTAATACAGGGGATTTCTTCAAGTTCCTTTGCCAAATACGCGCAGTTCTTCTGCCGGATTTCCAGAAGTGGCCTCAATTTATTGAGCTGACACCTGGCGATGGCTGCCTCGATCTCGGTCATCCTGAAATTGAAGCCGATCATATTTACCAGATTATTGATGGATTTACCCTCTATCACTGCTTCGGCATGATTCCGGATCAACCTCACCTTCTCAGCGAGATCATCATTATCAGTCACCACAATTCCACCCTCGCCGCAGTGGATATGTTTATGGTAGTTAAGTGAAAACACACCAATATCTCCCAGGGTTCCCCCATAATGCCCCTTATATATTGCACCCGGGGCCTGTGCGGCATCCTCTATCACATATATCCCATGCCTCTTTGCAATACTATTGACCCTGCCGGCATCATAGGGCTGGCCGAACAGGTCCACTATGATTATAGCACGGGTTCGTTTATTTATTCTTTCTTCAATAGAATCAGGATCCAGGCAAAAATAATCTTCCTCTATATCAGCAAAGACAGGTATGGAATTGTATATCAGGGGGGCAATGGCCGATGCCGACATGGTGTAGGGGGATACGATTATCTCTTCACCCGGCTCAACGCCTGTGGCGCCGACCGCCGCGTAAAGTCCTGATGTGCAGGAATTTACGGATATGGCATGCTTTACACCAAAATACTCTGCCCATTCCTTTTCCAGGCGACGCACCTCTGGGCCTCCATAGAAATCATCATGCCAGGCACCCAGAAATTTCGACAGCACGCCCGTATCTAAAACGCGATTGACCGCTTCCTTTTCTTCAATCCCTATCGTATTGTAGGCAGGGAAAGGCCTTTTGCGTATCGGTTTTCCTCCGTGGATAGCGAGCTTCATCTTCAGGATCTTTCTATTTATTATTCTATAGGGATTTGTAAAGTTTTTCAGCCACTTCCCAATCTTCCGGGGTGTCGATATCCTGCACCAGGTGGCGGGGCAGGATTACAGGCATAGCGTCATCGCTGTATATCTTTCCGGTCCGGGCAAATTTCTCTGCATCCAGCCAATAGAATTGACCTGCGTCATGATATGCCTCAGGAAGGTCTTGTGATCTTGTCAATTCGTGTTCCGGCCAGAACATCTCAATATGCCCCTTTTCATTGATCTTGAGTGCCCGAAAAATAGGGAAGGCATAGCTGGTCACGGAAAATACCGTACCGACCCTGTGTTTTAATAATACCCTGTATCCTTCCTGAAGATATCCGTGCCGTAAAAAGACAGCCGTCGGATAGATGCAGCATAAAAAATCAACAGCCCATTTTCTTTTTTTAAAGAATTCCAGGGCGTGCATGAGGACCGGGGCAGTAGGAGTATTATCATCCGAGAGTTCGGGCGGTCTTAGAAAAGGGACTTCGGCCCCGTATGATACAGCAATATCCCTTATCTCCTCTGTGTCCGTGGAAACGATTATCCTGTCAAAAACCCCGGACTCTGTTGCAGCCGTGATTGAATATGAAATCATGGGCTTTCCGAAGAATTCCTTGATATTTTTCCTGGGAATCCTCTTGCTTCCCGAGCGCGCTGGTATAACGGCAACAATACTCATAGGACTAACACCTTTTCTCACATTTTCGAGGTAACTTTAGTATGATTATTGGAGATTATTCAGTAAAAGATCACAAATAGCTTTGGCAGCATCTTTATGTAATTGTATGTCTTTTTGTATTATTTTTTTATTCCGGGGTTCGCCTGTCTCATGTATCCATTGATCAATTAGCTTTTCAATGCCTTCGGTCTCCGAGAGAAAGAGGCAGCCTTCCCTGCCCTTCATAAAAGCAAGATCCTTTCTCCTGAATCCAGGCTGCAGGCTCATAACCGGTTTATTGTTAAGCCATGCTTCATAAAGCAGGATAGAAGCCATTCCTATTACACCATCAGAAGAATGAATCGCCCGGCGCTTCATGGAAAGATCAAGCATTACTGTTTCCAGACGTCCTCTGTGCTCCCGGAAAATGGAATTAAGTCTTGAAATGTCTTCCCGTGGATGGGGAAGTATCTCTAAAATTATTAGCGACTCGTATGGCTGCAGCAGTCTGCATAAAAGAGAAATAACCTCTGTCTCTGTATATCCCCTGTAATGGGGAGATAAGGGTGAAGAGTCCTGATCCTCAGAAACAGGTTCGGAAACAAAGAGTATCCTTTTTTTCGATGATTCGGCATTGCCTGTTTTACCTCTTTCAGGAACAGCTTCCTCTAATAAAGATTCATATTCATCCGATATGGAAGAAAAGGCTGGTTGGCCCGTAATACGGAGTATAGAAGAGGGGATGCCTGAATCAAAAGCTTGTTCAAATGCCCTCTGATCGATTACTGTATAGATGTCTGGCAGTATAGTTATCTGGTCGTCGATTTTAAGCCTGTTAATATAATTGGTCCAATGATCCAAGACATGTATTACCGGGATCTTTTTTTCTTTAGCCATTCGAGCCATTAACAGGGGAAAATTATCTTTGATGCTTGAGCCGAAAATAAAAGCGCTTACGGAGTCTTCGTCAAATATCTTTCCTGCAGAAAGCATGTCCCTCTCAGGACATGGTATTCTTGGCCAATAGGACGGGGCTTCAATGTTCAGGAATCCATGTTCGAATATCCCGAATTCGATGCCCAGATTATAGAGCCGTTCAAAAACCGGTAAAAGGGCCCTGCTTCCACCGGGATCTCCGGCGGCACCTATAACTCTTATTTTTTTATTTTTAGGTATCGGCAAACTTCATCCAGGACCTGTATTGTGTTTCTCGAGGTTTCAAGGTTACTCAACGGCTGTACATCGTTTTCATGGGAACGGATAAGATCGTCCAGTTCCCCGGCCATGGCCTCCTGAAATCCCCCCGGCCCAAGTGGATTTTCAATCGCTTCCATGAGCTTAAAATTTGCGGGAAAAAGCTCCTGCTCGCACCTTTTTTCCCACCGGGTCTCCAATCCTCCATAGAGTATTGATGCCCGGCCGAGATCACCCGTGATAGCAATATCCATGCAATGATATGTGACATCGATCCCGTTGAATGCAGCCAGGGGACCATCGGGAAAGCTTAATACGAAAATGGGATTTTCAGAAAGGCCTTTGTTTAGGGCGAAACAGAGTTCCGGTATCTGGGAATCCCCAAGGATAAAGAAGAGCAAATCGACATAGTGAGATCCGTTATTCATTAGGCCCCTGGAATAGTTCACTTGGACGGATTTTATCTTCCCCAAGGCGCCTTTTTGAAGATTTTCTTTTAATCTTCTAAATACAGAGGCATACCGACGTTGATATCCAACAAGGATTTTTGTCCGGCAGCCTGACAGATTTTGTCTATCCATGAGCCTGTCAAGCTGTTCCAGCGTTGCTGTTGGAGGCTTTTCCAGCCAGATCATGGGAACACCGGCATCCATACAGGCCATAGTTTGTTCGAAATGATGTTCCGTGGGTGAGCATATACTGACAATATCCGGATTCAAATCTGCCAGCATCTGTTCATGATCCTTAAACACCGGAATGTGATACGACTGCCGGAATCCTTCCCGATCATCCGAATCAACAGAGCAGCCACCGATAAGTCTTGTCCGATCGCACAGTAGATAGGTCCCGGCGTGCGTCCTCGAACCCTTCAGGGATTTGGAATGATTCATATCATACTTCCAGGCGATATTTCCAAGGCCGATGATCGCGGCTCCATACTTCAACATATCAGATTCCATTCCAGAGGAGTTCCGCGTTCGATTTCTCGTGAAGCCCTTCGACCGATGACTTCATCAAGATATCTTGTGTGAAGGCCCTTGGCGGGCCTGATTGAACGGACGTTATCGTAAGTGTATTCCTCACCGGCCTTCATATCTTGGACCACAAAGAGGGAACGTCTGAAGACTTTACTTGCCTCCTGTTTTTCAGTAACTTCATAGGAAATCTTACCCATGGCCTTTTCAACGATTCGAATGGATTCGACCATCTCCCTGAATTCATGAGGTTCCATGGAAAAGGAACTGTCAGGTCCTGGATCGGACCGTGTCAGGGTAAAATGTTTCTCGATAACAGATGCCCCGAGGGCCACCCCGGCAATGGAGACAGCGCTTCCCAAGGTGTGGTCAGAAAGGCCGGCTGGAAGGGAAAAGGTCTCGGATAGGTGCCTGATCGTGTGGAGGTTCATCTCTTCCGGGGGAGAGGGGTATGCGCTGGTGCATTTCAGCAGGACAATATCGGTTGAGCCTTTCTCCCGCAGTGTTGCCACGGCCTCTTCGATCTCACCAATAGATGCCATCCCTGTAGAGAGTATGACGGGCTTACCCGTATCGGCTATCTTTCTCAACAAAGGGATGTCCACTATTTCGAAGGAAGCCACTTTGTACGCCGGGACCCCCATCTCTTCCAGAAAATCAACCGCGGAAGGATCAAAGGGAGTGGAAAATAGGTCCAAATCCAGTTTGGTTGCAAGATCCATTAGTTTCGGCTGCCAATCCCATGGTGTATAGGCGTCTTTGTAGAGGTCGTAGAGGGTTCTGCCCTCCCAGATGGAGCCTTTTCCCACGCGAAAGTAGTCCTTGTCACAGTCTATGGTGAGCGTGTCAGGG
The DNA here is from genome assembly GCA_964483185.1 of uncultured Desulfobacteraceae bacterium. Lineage (GTDB taxonomy): Bacteria > Desulfobacterota > DSM-4660 > Desulfatiglandales > Desulfatiglandaceae > CAZACO01. Next base: position 1,831 of record CAZACO010000158.1, on the reverse strand, counting down.
GTGTAAGTCTGGAGTTTTACGGCATCAGCCCCTGCATCTTTGGCAGCTTGGAGAATAGCCGTAGCCTTATCAAAATCCCGGTTATGATTTGCGGACATCTCGGCAACAATATAGGTGGGATGCCCCGGTCCGATCTTTTTGTCATTGATCATGATCTCGCGTTTCATTGTGCTGCGCCTCCATCATAGACCATTCTGACAGCATCGAATCCATTAAAAATTTCATCTCTGATCTTATGATAGCCCGACTTTTCAAATGCCCTAATAGATGCATAATTCTCCCTTTTAATGAGGGCAATGACACGATCACCTTTTTTCTCCTTCATGTATTTTTGAGTCGCCTGACGGATCAGCTCTCGGCCGAGGCCGCAGCCCCTGAAATCCGGAGAAAGATTCAAGGATACGAACGTCGATCGACCGTCGCTCTCAAATCGTGTCTGACCTAAAGGGATACCATCCTGGTTTGATGCGAGGTAAAAGGCAATTTCAGGATTCTGAGCCCGCCTATTAAACCAGGATTTATGCGTTTCAAAAGGGATATAATCTGATGAAAAGGACATGGCTCTCGTGACAGGATCGTTTGTCCATTTCCATAAAATCTGGCAGTCTTCTAACTTTACATCCCTAAGTTCAAGTTTTGTCCGTGACATTTCTTCAACTATTCGATTTACCCCGTGCCCATCCAGGAGTTTTTTCCCATTTTTTGAAAATTTCACTCTCATCTCTTTGGAAAGCAATAATTTCTCTATTGCCGAAGTTATATCTTCCAGTTCTAAGTCAGCATGCCAGCCGAGATTGACCGCCATATCTCTCTTCGCGTATTCCTCAGCGCCTGGCTTCTGGTTTTCACTCAGCACTATAATAAGGAAGGGCACGCCCAACAAGGCCAATTCCAGACAAGTGCCACCCCCCGCAGTAACGGCAATATCTGCCCAATACATAAGATCGGACATCTCCTTTACCGAGGATAAAAGCTCTCCAGTTAACTGGGTTGAAAGAAAAAATTGTTCAATTTCTTTTAGGTGGGGATTGGCCGGCCCGATAACGACTTTTAGTTGTATCTTATCCTTATCAAGCACTGAGATTGCCCTGATCACTTTTGTAGTGATATTATCCGGATCAGAGCCTCCAAAAGTTATCAGGATCTTATGTGCATGGGCGGGGATCTCTCTTTCTTTCACCCACAAACGCCAGAATTCTGGACGTATCATAGCGTATTTCACACCCAACAGAGATCTTGGCCTTCCATTTAGGTTATAATGGAGTGAATTCGCGTAAATATTTGGATTAAGCAAAAGGTCGCAATGATATTCAGGGAGGTGACTGTAATCGTCAATTATCATCAGATTACACCCCTCACTATGAATTGCCTTCTGAAATGGCTCGTCAAAATTATAGCCGTCCAGTATAATCCAATTTTTCTCAGCTCCATTTGGTCTGAAAAACTTTCTTGAAAAAGCGAGGGTTGCCTGTATATCAGAAGGGTGTGGATGGCTATGCTCTATTAACACAAATCGAAAACCGCCGTTATTGATTCTCTCAATCAGATTGTCATCCTCGCAGCAGCTTATAAAGGCTACATCACCTCCCCTATTTTTCCAGGCCCGAGCCAGGGCCATACAGCGCATGATATGCCCGACACCGATTCTGGGGCTTGCGTCAGTGCGGATTAAAAGTTGATTGGACATCTGATAGGCTTTTACATCTCTTGAATGAATTTTATCTCGACTAATCCTGCTGGAGATCTTTGATCAACTCACATAAATCTTCAACTTTTAGCCATTGAGTATTTGTTCCTGAATTATACTCGAAGTCCTCTGGAACCTGCTTGC
>CAZACO010000157.1:1405-7877 GCA_964483185.1 uncultured Desulfobacteraceae bacterium | reverse complement strand
CAAACTCCGTATATTCGTCATAGGCCTCATCAAAAAGATCTCTTTCGTAGAGGGCATCAGCCATCTTGAGCTCAGCTTTAAGGGCGAATTTGCTGTATGGGTAGCGGTCCTTTATTTTTTGAAAGATTTCGGTGGCGGCCTCGAAGTGTCCGCTATTGAATTCCTCCATCCCCTCGCTCATGAGTTCAGCAGGTGTTTGCTCTTCCTCGCCAAAGAGGCTGTGCCACAGGGCGCATCCGTTCAATAGGAGGAGAATAGAGATCACGGCAAGGAACCATTGGATAAATTTGGCTGGTCTGGTGGGCGACATTACGTCAATTTTTCAATATACCTTTCTGCGACAAAAGCGGCTGTCGCGCCTTCCCCTACAGCGGTGGATATCTGGCGGAGCAATTTTGATCGGATATCGCCTGCAGCAAAGACCCCCGACAAAGACGTTTCCAGGTCATTGTTGGTCACGATGAAGCCGCGGTTGTCCAGTTCTAACTGGCCCTTCACCAGGTCACTGTTGGGATCGTAACCGATAAAAACGAAAACGCCGTCTACCTGAAGCCTGGACAGGTCGCCTGATTTTACATTTTTGAGCTCTAGCTCTTCCACGCCTGCCTTCCCGAGGATTTGAGTGGGAATTGTATCCCAAACGAATTCCATCTTTTCCTGGGCAAATGCCCGTTCTTGAAGCAGTTTCGTGGCCCTCAATTTATCCCGCCGGTGCACCAGATAGACCTTGCTTGCGAATTTGGTCAGAAAAAGGGCCTCCTCTACGGCCGTATCGCCGCCGCCGATGACCCCAACCTCCTGGTCCCTGTAAAAAGGTCCGTCGCACGTGGCACAATAAGAAACGCCCTTGCCCGTCAAACGTTCTTCCCCTTCGATCGCCAATTTCCGTGGCGTCGCGCCGGTTGTCAGAATCAATGCCTTGGTCTCCAGAGTCCCTTTATCCGTGACCACCCGCTTTTTTTCAGGGGATAAATCTACTTTGACAACATTCTGACTCTGGATGTTCAGCCCGAAGTTTTCTGCCTGGCGTTTCATCCTTTCCACCAGCTCAAAACCTGAAATCCCGTCAGGAAAACCCGGATAATTTTCCACTAAATCGGTGAGGAGCATCTGGCCGCCAGGGCTTAGCTTCTCTAATAATACGGTTCTAAGGCGTGACCGTGCCGCGTAAAGCCCCGCGGTCAGACCTGCTGGACCACCACCAATAATGATTAGATCTTCCATAGCATAACTGAGAAATTCCGAAACACGCAATCCCGCTAGAAGGCGGGACTTAACCGATCGACCACTTGACCTCTTAACGAGGTCTGCACTCAGTCTGCCCCAAACAAAAACCCCGGCCTTTTCGTTCCGACCGGGTCGGGGTCTTGATATGCAGGGCCTACAGCAGTTTTTTTAATGCCTCTTCGATGTCGCCCTTGGGTAGGGCGCCAACAATCGTATTGGCTACCTTCCCATCTTTGAAAAGGATAAGTGTCGGGATGCTTCTGATTCCAAACTTGGCAGGGGTTGCCCGGTTTTCATCTACGTTCATTTTGGCTACTTTTATCTTGCCTTCATATTCCTTTGCCAATGCCTCAACTGCCGGCCCGACCATTTTACAAGGCCCGCACCATTCCGCCCAGAAATCAACCATAGCGGGAATGTCTGCCTTAACGATTTCCTCTTCAAAATTTGCATCCGAAACATGCAACAACTCGGCCATTCTCAGTCTCCTTTCAGCCATACCTAACTTGGATAAACCGAAGTTAGTAAATTACATATCAACGAATTGAGGGATTGAAGACGGTCTCCCTGTTCTTATCCCCCAATTTTTAGATCTGACAGTTTCGTAAAAATCCAAAAAACAGGATCTATTAAGGGCTTTTATGCGTCCTGTTTTGCAGTGTCAAGAACGGGTGCTTCAGCATATAATTTGCGCCAGACACATGGATTCGGTCCTATACCGATTCGTCCGTGCTGCGAGATATCAATTGCGTATCACTGAGCAGGTTCTTCTAACAGTTTCTTTAAATTGTTGATGATTGTCACCGGTACAGGTCCGGAATTGCAATAGAGATCCAGAACCTCATGAGAAACCTTTATTTTCTCCTTTACCGTGTCCCAGCCAATTCCCTTTTCTTCCACTTGTTTCATGAGCTGGATAAGCTCTTCAGAACTCATGGTTGCCCTCCCTATTTCTTCTTGGGTGGCCTCAGGTCAGGGGGGTAGATGAACTTGGGATCTATCTCATACGTCCACGGAAGCCCCCACCACTGCCATCCATAATGTCGTCTGTGGTTAAACCCGTTGATTTTATTCCGTTTTGCAAGCTGTCGATAGAATTTCTGCTTGTTGCTGTCTAAAAAGAAAGGGAACTCAGGTCCTTCAAAACCGTTCTCTACATCATAGACCTTCTTGAAGCCGGCGTTCATGAGTTCCTTTGCAGCAAGCTCGCTTCGCTCTCCGCTCCGGGAGATAATGAGCAGATTATCTGTCTTTTTGAAGACCTGGCTGATTTCCTCAATAAAATCCTTGTTTTTGATGTTGATTTGATATTCGTATTTGTCATTTTTTTTCTTCAACTCTGAACTCATGAACATGTAAGGAAACAGATATGCATTGATAGGGTGCCCCACAAGCTGATACTCTGCTCTCGTCCTGACATCGATGAGGTAGGTGTCAGGAACGGTATTGAGCATGTCATAGGCTTCGATGCATAAAATCTTCTTTGGTTCCTCTGCAAAGGCGCTGTTGAAGGAGGAAAATAGGAACCCTATGGTGAATAAACAACCTGCTAAAACTAAAAAGGTTTTTCTGTTCATACCGTCGACTTCTCTGCTTTTTTGCGTGACAACCCCGATGTTATCAAGGCTGTCAAGACTTGTGCACCAGGATTAAAGATACCTGAAAAACTTGAGCTTAAACAAATAATGCAGTACCGTATGTTTGTCAATGAAAAATCGGCGATTTTGGCAATTCTACATGCTCGATACCCAAAACCCGACGCCCACGGGCGTACCCCCTTACAGGAGAGGAGCACCCGGATGACTATCAGCAATGTCTATTTTTCGGATCTCAGGACCTCTGTGAAGGAAAACCTCCCATCCAAATTGAAGCGACTTATAGAAACTGCCGGGCTGAGTGGCATCATTGCGGCCAGGAACCTGGTAGCGATTAAACTGCATTTTGGGGAAAAGGGGAATGCCGCCTTCATTCGTCCCCTCCTCATCCGGCCGATCGTGGACGCAGTTAAAGATCTGGGGGGTTCACCTTTTTTGACTGATGCAAACACACTCTATGCCGGGACACGGGGAGACAGCGTTGCCCACCTGATGACAGCTATTGAGAACGGGTTTGCCTATCCCGTGGTAAACGCCCCCCTCATCATTTCCGACGGCATCCGGGGTGCCTCCTTTTCAAAGGTCAGGATTGATCAGGAGATCATAAAGACCGCCTACATAGGAAAGGAGATTGTTGAAGCCGATGTCCTGATCGGTGCGGCCCATTTTAAAGGGCACGAGCTTTCCGGTTTCGGGGGAACCATCAAGAATCTCGGGATGGGGTGTGCGGCCAGGAAAGGGAAGCTTGAACAACACTCTAACCTGTCCCCCAAGGTCAAAAGGAAGAAGTGCGTAGGCTGCGGGGATTGTGTTGATCATTGTGCACAGAATGCCATATCCCTGAGAGAAGGAAAGGCGGGCATTGATCCGCACAAGTGCGTGGGCTGCGGCGAATGCATCCTGATCTGCCCGAATGGCGCTATCAATGTCCAGTGGAATGCCGATATCCCCCTGTTTCAGAAGAAGATAGCAGAATATACATTGGCCGCATTGAAGGGAAAGAAGGAGAAGGCCTTTTTCCTGAATTTCCTGACCAATATTTCTCCGGCCTGCGACTGTTATGGCCATAATGATGCCCCCCTGGTCCCTGACATTGGAATTGTGGCGTCCAGAGATCCTGTAGCCATTGACCAGGCCTCGGCGGATCTGGTGAATCAACAGGCCGGAGCTTCCGGATCGTGCCTCACAACATGTAAGGGGCCGGGAGAGGATAAGTTTCGGGGCGTTTACCCGAAGATAGATTGGACCATTCAGTTGGATCATGCGGAGCAGATAGGCCTTGGCAGCCGAAAATATGAACTTGTCACTATTTGATCTTTGTCGACATGGTTTCGAATGTCGCGCGCGAGACCTTTTAATTGACGAAAGGCTTTCCTTGGGGTATAAAGACGCCGATGGGCGGCAGGCATGGTGGTTCAAGAGTGCAACGGAACTAAAATATAACGGGTTTTCAGAGATGTATTGTCATGAAAAAAGATGAACTGATAAAGATTCTTCAAAAAGTCCTGGAAACAGATGCAATGCTTGATTTTTTGAAAAAGCTGGAAGAGAAAGAGATTGAAACGCTGGTGGCCTGCGTCAGAGACAAAGTGGATCAGGGATGACGGGTATGAAAGAGTGGAATGTCGGGAGACTCCTGGATCTCTCCGGGAGTTACTGGCAGGCATGTACATTGCACGCAGGCATCAAGCTGGGTCTCTTCTCGAGAATCGAGGCCGGAGATGCGACCCCTGAAGAAATAGCCGGAGGTCTCGGGTCTGACGTGAGAGGGGTCACCGTGCTCCTGAACGCCCTTGCGGCCATGGGGCTTATTGTCAAGACCGGGTCCCGATACGCCAACTCGTCATCAAGCAGGTCCTTTCTTGTTAAAGAATCTCCCAAATATATCGGCTACATGTTGATGCATCACCATCACCTGGTGGAAGCATGGTCACGGCTGGATCAGGCGGTCAGGTCCGGGAGGCCCGTACGCAAGAGGGGCGTTTTGGACAATGCCGAGCGGGAGAGCTTCCTCATGGGGATGTTCAATATGGCCATGGGGATTGCCCCCTGTCTGTCAGGTGAAATTAATTTAAAAGGAAGGCGCCACCTGCTCGATCTGGGGGGCGGTCCCGGCACCTATGCCATCCACTTCTGCCTGGCCAATCCCGAGTTAAAGGGGACGGTGGCGGATCTCTCAACCTCGCGGCCATTTGCAGAAAAGACCATCACGCAATTCGGTCTATCGGACAGGATAGACTTCGTTCCATGCAATTACCTGGAGGAGGATATCAACGGCACGTACGATGTGGCCTGGCTGTCACACGTCCTTCACGGCGAGGGGCCTGAAGAATGTCAGATGATCATCAAAAAGGCGGCCTCCGCCTTAGAGCCGAGGGGGATGATGATGATCCACGATTTTATCCTGAATGACGCATCTGACGGGCCGCTCTTCCCGGCCATCTTTTCCCTGAATATGCTGGTGAATACCGACAAGGGCCGGTCCTATACCGAAAGCCAGATTCGAGAGATGATGACTGAAGCGGGCCTCAAGCATATCCAAAGACTGCCATTTAAAGGCCCCAATGCGTCCGGCATTCTATCCGGCGTCCTTTGATTCCACAGAACCTTCCATCCATCGTCAACCCCCCAATCAACGATCATCAATCAACAATCCTACAACACCTCTTCCGTGTAAAAGTCGCGTCCCGACGTTTCCCTCGACTCCTCAAATCCCCTGATCCAGCCGTTGACCCGCTCCTCGCCATAGGTCTCTTTCCAGGCGGCCACAATGACATCCACCGGGATGTCTGCGTAGGTCCCGTGGTCCCCCACATATTCCATAAACAGCTCCTTTTCCAGGTTGTAGGGGTGGAAAATAGAATCCTCGTGGCCATTGAACTCAAGGGGGGCTACCCGATGCCTTTCACACAATTCTTTATTGAATGCCGGGGTGGCCTTCACCCATTTGCCTTCCAGGTAGAACTCCACAAACCCGTGGTAAACAAAAAGATCTGAACCCAAAAAATCAAGGAGTTGCCGTGTGGCCAGGTGGTTCTTAACATCGGCGAACCCTATTCTTGATGGGATGTTGCTGGCCCTTCCAAGAGCGCAGAGGAGAGAGGCCTTGCAGACGCAGTAGCCCTGGCCGCTTCTAAGGACATGGCTTGCCCGGTAGTGCTCAGGAAGATAAAACGGATAATAGGGGTCATACCAGATGCCGTCACGGACAGCGTAATAGAGCTTTACGGCCCGATGAACCATATTTTGGGTTTCCCCAGTGGTTTTCAGCGCATAATCAATTATCGTGTGATGATCGCTGTCAATAATAGAGGTCGGGGATAGGTATTTCTGGTCAATGGGGTTCATAACTCTTGCTCTTTCCTTCCATTTGACACTAACATAGAGTCTCTTTCATAAAAAATCTATATCGGGTTCCCATTTATGGGGCCATTTTTTGCTTGACATGTAGTTACGATGTAGCTAAATTGTAACCACATTTTTTCCCGCTTTTCATTGACAGAAACGGGAAATCACTATTTACATCAGCCAGTTGCCGTTTATTCCCAACTACAGGGATTATTAAAAGAAGCCTAGCAGAAATGACCGACAAAAAGAAATCAAAAAATGAGGAAAAAGGTGCTTCGGGGATGGACCGGGGGAAGGTCAAG
>CAZACO010000157.1:0-1395 GCA_964483185.1 uncultured Desulfobacteraceae bacterium | reverse complement strand
AAGGTCGTCAAGCAGAGCGGCAACAGCGGTCGGGTCTATCTTCCGCCTGACTGGGTGGGGTGTCGCGTAAAAATTATAAGGCTTAATTAATTTGAAGTTGTTTTATGGACGAATGGATTGAAAATTTGCAGATCAGAAGGATTCAGGCAGAGGACGCAGCTGATATCACCAATATCCAGTCGGCCATTACCAAGTCACCTGCAACTATTGATTTCCGGCAGATTATTGAAGAGCAGATACGAAAAGGTGAAGATGCCAGCTTTGTGGCCGTGATAAAAGGAAAGATCGTCGGCTACATGATCAGTTACATCGTGTTCGGTGGCTTCGGCCTTGAAAAGGGGGCCTGGATTGCTACCCTCGGCGTGGACCCCAAGTTTATGGGTCGAGGCATCGGCAAGAAATTGGCAGAGGAGATATTGGCGGTGTACCGGGAAAAGGGGATCAACGATATATATACCTCTGTCCGCTGGGATTCTGTTGACCTTTTATCCTTTTTCAAAACATTGGGTTTTGACCGGAGTAACTTTATTAATCTTAGAAAAGAATTGGATTTTTGATCGCCCCTCCTCATTCGGCCCCAGTTTCTTCTTGACACATAGTTACAATGTAGCTAGATTGTAATCACACCATACCGGACATCGTAGATGATCTTTTCTTATCACCGAGAGTAATTTTTTGATTCAGGATTAAAGGTTTCGTAGGTCCTGAACGGGTGGTATAGGTTTTGATAGAAAAATAATTTCAGAAACTTACGATATTTCAACCTTCACCCGACGGGTAAAGGCCGGTTTGAGTTAAGTAACTGCAATCCATGATTTATCAAAAAGAATGCCACGGATTCAGACAATTTAAAAGGGGTAAAAAAAATGAGGTACGCAGAGACGGGGTTTAATTTAGAAATTGATCTATCCCGAGGAAACATTGAGAGGGTAGAGACCGACCCAAGAGACACCGAACTTTATCTGGGGGGCCTAGGTACGAGCGCCAAGATATTATGGGATCGGGTTCCCCCTGAAGTTGAACCTTTTTCTCCTGATAATCTACTCATATTTGCTACCGGTCTTTTATGTGGCACACCGGCTACCGGTTGTAATCGTACCATTGTTTCTACCTTTTCTCCTCAGACCAGGTTAATGGCATTTTCAATGATGGGGGGATTTTGGGCCCCGGAATTGAAGTATGCCGGTTATGACAAGGTGATCCTTCGCGGCAAGTCCCCGGATCTGGTTTATTTGTGGATACACAATGACAAGGTAGAAATACGTGATGCCTCTCATTTGAAGGGTAAAGGCGCTGTCGAAACTCAAGAACTTATTCGACAGGAGTTGAATGAGCCGAACGCCCAGGTGGCTGCGATCGGCCTGGCCGGTGAAAACAGGGTCTATATGGCTTCCA
>CAZACO010000156.1:0-7885 GCA_964483185.1 uncultured Desulfobacteraceae bacterium | reverse complement strand
CGTTATCCTGTCAAAGTCTGCAAGAAATATAATATGGTTGCTCCCATATATTCTGTTTTTAACCATTCTGTTGATTTTCATATGTTGGAGAAAAAGAGAGAAAGCAGAATGGCGCTGGGGGAACAAAAAGTGAAACGCATTGAACGTGTCATAGAAGAGAGACTGGGTTAATTGCGCCATCCAAATAGAGCGTAATCATCAATGTTGACATTCTATCCGTTAATGTGTACTGTATATCTGTACATAATTATGGGAGGCAGATATGGCAATCCAAACAACATATACCCATGCCCGGGCACGTTTGGCTTCTTTATTAGATGAGGTAACCAAAAATCGAGAGGTGGTTATCATCCAGCGACGTGGACGTGAAGACGTCGCAATGATAACAGCCGATGAGTTGGCCGGCATACTCGAAACAGCACACTTGCTTCGATCGCCTATCAATGCAACGCGACTTCTTACCGCTCTTGACAGAGTCCGGAAAGGATCTGGCGTCCCTCAAACGATCGATGATCTTCGCAACGAGGTTGGCTTTGAGTAAGGGTCGTACGAAAACGCCCAGAACAACCATGCAGCGAGAATCTGTGTTTCAGCCAGAGTTCAGGGAGGATCTGCGATATTGGGTGGAGACAGACCGGAAAACAGCGCTTCGTGTTTTTCAATTGGTCGAGGCGATTATGCGAGATCCTTTTCAAGGTATTGGCAAACCTGAGCCACTAAAATTTCTTGGATCAGGTGTTTGGTCCCGTCGAATTACCCTGGAACATCGGCTGGTTTATGTTGTTGGGCGTGAAAGAATCGATTTTGTGCAAGCCCGTTACCATTATTGAGACCAGAGGTCAGGGGTCAGGGATCAGAGGTCAGGGGTCAGCAGAAAAGATAGATTCCAGCATCCAACATCCAAAATCCATCATCCAGTATCCAGCATCCAGTAACCAGTATCCCCGCCTACGCTTCGCTTAAAACGGGATCTTCGCTTCACTCCGACCAGCCTAAAAAATTTACATATAATCTCCCACCAGCACAAAGGCCCCCCAGTAGCCGGGATGGGGGTAGCGGGTCTTGACGTGGCGCATGGCGTCCTGGAGACTCCGGGCCGTGTGTTCTGTCTTGTAATCCCTGTAGAACTGCTTCACCAGGATCGCGGTGGTGATGTCGCTGACCCGCCAGAGACTGGATATGACCGCATGGGTGCCGGCATAGAGGAAGGCCCTGTTCATGCCGATCACGTCATCGCCGCTGCTGACCTTTCCGAGGCCGGTCTGGCAGGCGCTCAGGACCACCAACCCGGCCCTGATGTCCAGACCGAATATCTCGGAGGCCTTCAGATCGCCGTCATATGGGTCGTCCTTCGCCAGTTTGACGGCCGAGAAGAGCGGGTTGATCGGATCGAACGCGCCGTGAGAGGCCAGATGGATGATCCCGAAGTTCGATATGTTGCGCACCACCCACCCCTCGGTGGCCTTTTTCCGGGTCAGGACCGTGATGTCGGGAAAGTTCCATCCGATGGCCCCGACCTCTCTCTCTGCAAAGGGGAGGTCCAGGGAGGGATTTTCCAGGTCGGGATTGCCCACGGCAAGGACCTTGGCGTTCTTTTCTTCGGCACGCCGCTTCAGGGTGTAGCGGAGCACACTGGCGCTCGGCAGGGAAAAGAGGGGGAACCGGTCTACCAGATAGTCCTTTCCGTCAAAGAGGGTGGCAAAGGAGAGGTGGTGGAGGGCATCATGGGGCACGATCCCTACGGCCTTGACACCCTCCAGTCCGGGGCGGGACAGGAGCCATGTGTGCAGTTGCTGGGACGCTGCTTCGGGGGGTTCCAGGTTCTGAAGGACCCGCCGGTAGTCCAAAATGGTTTCTCTCAAGGCCTTGCGACCGATCGGCGTGCGGAACAGGTCGGCCTTTTCCCGTGTGATCCGCCAGCAGAGGATCTCGTCCGGGACCACGTAATAGGCAAGGATCGCCACACCGGGCTCCAGCAGGTCCTGGACCTCGGGGAGTGTGAGGGGCTGGACCGAGAGGATGCTGGCCAGTTGGGGGTTCTTCATCTGGATCTCCAGCATGAGATCCCGGTGCTCGTCCGCAGCCCGTTTCAAGGCCCTCCCATATACCGCCCGTTCAGTGTCTTCCCGTGACTGGGCCAGGAGGGCCTCGTACTCGCTGATCCTGGCCTTGAGGGCCTTTTCCCTATCGTACAGCTTCTGGTCCACGGCGCCGTGGAGGCTGAGGCGCTGGTTTCCCAGAAGGTCGATGAGGTTCCTGGCCCGGGAACGCTCGGCCACCTGGAAGGCCTCCGAGTCCCTCCCCATATCCACCAGGAGGCTCACCAGGGTCTCATAGACATCCATCTTGTTTGCGATGAATCCGTCCCTGAGCTGGTCGAGCTTGATGTCGGCCCTCATCTTTTCGATAACGTCCACGGCCTGGGAAAGGAGGTCCCGCGCCGTTTCCCTATCTTTCTGTTTGAGCCGGAGCCGGGCCAGGCCGAAGAGGGCCCGCCATTCGGTCTCACGAAGCGCCATGGCCCTGGAGAGGTCAAGGGCCTGGGAATAGACCCTGTCGGCGTCTGGAAAGCGGTTCAGTGCGGCCAGGGCATCGCCGTGTGCAGCCAGGATCTTGGCCTGGTTGATCCGGTTGCCGATCTCTTGGGCCGTGGCAAGGGCCTTTTCAAAGAGGGGGAGGGCCGCTTCCGGCTTTCCCATGCGCAGGTAGGTGATAGCCTGATTCTTGAGATCGTAGGCCATGGCCCATCTGGAGCGGATCTTTGTGTCGATGCGCAGGGCCTCATCCAGGGCCTTGAGGGCCTTTGGATACGCCCCCTGATCGCGGTAGACGAGCCCCATGTTGTTGAGGGTGGTGGCCACCTCGTCCTGCCGGGCCTTCAGGCTTTTGGCCAGGCCCAGGGCGTCTTCCAGGTCCCGGAGGGCCCGGTCGTGGTTGCCCAGGGTCCACCAGATGAGCCCGGATGTATTAAGGGCGTTGACCTGCTCCAGGTCCCACCGGTTCTCCCGTGCCTGACCCAAGACCTCCCTTTGCCCTTTGAAGGCATCCTGGTATCGGGCCTGAAACCAGTCGTTATTGGCCTGTTCCATCATAATATTGGCCCTGAGCCGCTGGTCTTTTTCTCCCGGATCCAGGAGCGCCATGGCCTTTTGGTACTGATCCGAGGCATCTACAAAGTTTCCCAAAAGACGGTCGCACCGACCTATGTCCAGAAGGGCCTGGGCCATCGGCTGCTTCTGCCCCAGGACCTCATAGAGACCGTGGGCCGCCATATAATGCTCTTTGGCCTTGGCATACTGGCTCAGTCTCAAATCGTATATCCGGCCCATGCGCATGTGCTGCTGCGCCAAGAGTTCCTCTTTGTTCATGGCCTTGCTGAGCGAGGCGGCAGACTGGAATCGCGCCAGGGCGCGGTCATAATCGGTGGCGTTCTCCAGGACCACGCCCAGATCGTTGAGGGCCTCCACCTGCAGGGACCCTAACTCCAGATTGGCCATGATCTCGGCCCCTTCCTCGAGGACCGGAACGGCCTGATCATATTTCTCCATGCGGGCCTGGACCAGGCCCAGCCGGATCAGGGCCTCGGCGTGCTCCCGGGAATCGGGTTTTTCCCGGGCGAGCATGTCAGCAAGGGCCTTGGCATACTGTTCGGCCTCCCTGTACCGGCCCGCGCCATAGGCGCTCTCTCTGGCATAGGTGGTGAGCTGGGGCACGTATCGGTTCAGACCCTTGGTCTGACGGGCCACGTTCAGGGCCTTGTCAAAACGCACCATGGCCGTGAGCGGATCTTTTCCCTTGAATGACTGAACCCCGTCTGCGACATACTGCTTGAAGCGCTTCTCGGCCAGGGACAGGGCCTCTTCTTCTGTCATGCCCCAATAGCCCAGGGAGACCCATGCCTCTTGATCCCCTGCCTGTTTTTCAGCCGCCACCAGGGCGTCATAGACGGGGGCATCGGCATATGCCCTAAAAAAGGGTTCCACCACCTTTGAACGGGCCTGGGGATGCCGGGGAATCAGGAGGGTGGGGACTCCCAGTATGGCGAAGAGATGCCCTACGGGATAGGCATCCGCGATGGATGCGCCCGGGAGGAGGGCCAAAGAGACATCCGGTATCTCGCCCGACAGGCGGGAGAGGGGAAAGGCACGGCCCTTATCCAGGCCCACGGCCAGGTATTCAGATAGGATCTGGCCCGGTCTTGTGGGGACCGGGTTGGCGTTGAAAAGAGGTCCTCCCAGAAGGAGCCCCTGGGCCCCGGGCAGGGCATCGAGGATCTCGCTTTTAGTGGCACCGGCCGGAAGGGATGTCACCTCGAAGGGCGGCGGGATCGCAGGTTCCGAGGACAGAGCGACGATCCGGCGCCTGAAGGGCTTGCGGTTTTGGATGGAGCGTACCAGGTGGGTGGCGCTGAGGGCCAGGGGCCGGCTCAGGGATGCGGGGAGGGCCGAGGGATCTTCATAGACGACCACGCGTTTGCCCTCTTTGGCCTCGGAAATGGCGCCATCCATGCCCGATTTCTGAATGGTGATGTTGTCAGGGGTCACGATGAATGCCTTTCTTGGGGTTCCCTGATCCGCCCCCTTGAACAGCCGGACACAGGTCCACCCCGCCGGCAGGCCCTCCATCAGATCGATGGCCTCCACCGGGTCAGGGCCGAACATGGCGGCAAGCCCGGGGGAACCTTCCCTGGCGGCCTGGGTCCTGAGCTTTTTCCACGCCTTACGGTAGGACGATATCGTGTCCTCGTATTCCTTGTTCAAGGCCTCGGCCCCGGGGCCGGGACCCTGATCCACGGCCGCATCGGCCGTTTGCTGGGCCTTCACGGCCAGTCCCAGGAGGATCATCACCTGCTGCTGAAGGGCCTCGGATCTGGCCAGGCCCACGTGCGGGGGGATCCGCCCTCCCCGCTCCCCCATGGCCTCCCTGATGAGCGTTAGCTCCTGGTCGATCCGTGCCCTAATATGGGACTGCTCCTCCTTCGGGGCGGTCTTCAGGTCTGCCTCAAGCCGGGTTATTGTCATGAGCCTGGGAAGGACCCGCTCCAGCCACGCCTTTTCTGGGTCTGTGAGCGGGCCCAGAATCAGAGGCCTCAGTCGGTGGAATCGCTCGGTTTCGGATATCCTCTCAAGGAGGTTGAAGGCCGCTTCGCTCTTTCCCTCTCGGATCAGATCAGAGACCATGGGGGAAAAGGCGCCTACAATCTCACCCGGGCCACATCCGGTTTCAAAAAAGGAGACCCTATCCAGCACCGAAAGGGCCGACGTCAAATCCCCCAAGCCAGCCAAGGCCCGCCACTCGTACTGGGGGAGCACCCCTTTTTGGGAAACCTGGAGGGCATTTTCCAGATGGGCCTTTTGTTTTTGGTTTTCTCCCAGTTCTCCGGCCACCCGGGCCATGTTGAGATGAAGGACCGCCTCGAGACCCAGAGTCTTTCGCCCCTTGGGGCCTTTGAGACGGGCCAGCCAGGCAAGCCCTTCGGAGAAATGGGTCCCGGCCTCAGCCAGCGAATGCACACGACCGACCGCATCTTCCGGTGAATCCTTTCCCCTCTCCTGTGCGTCCGCCAGGATGAATACCCCGAGGATGTTATGATAGGCAGGGGCCACCAATGGGTCCAGGACCTCTGAGAAAGTCATGAGGAGCCGGGTGGCCTGCCGGTCCACGGTCATAAGATCGGTTCGGCACTGGGCAGCTTGCGGATCACGGGCAGGCATGCGGGCCAGGGCCACGGCCATATTTTCCACATTCAAAGCGGCGCTTACCGGGTTCTTAAGCCTAAATGAGAGGAGGGCCGATCGGTGAAATCGACGAAATGCCTCTTCAGGTCGTTGTAAGGCGTAGCTCAACTGCCCGCCCCGATGGGTCAGGAGGGATACACCGTAGAGATCTCCATCCGCGATTGGCTTGCCCGGGGGGTATAGTGCCAGCTGCTGCACCACCGCGTCCTCTGCCGGAGATATCTCCCCCAATTCGGTCTCGATGCGAGAGATAAAGGCCTGGCCCAGACGTTTCTCTTGCTCTGCATTGAACCCGTACATGGCCTTGGATGCGTCGGTCGCATTTAAGGACAGGTCCAGTGAAAGATTGAGGAGGGCCTGGCCAGGCCTGGCTGTTGACGCCTTTTTGGCTTCTTTGGCCGTCGTGCCATGCTGTTTGAGCAGATCTTCCACCTGTCTGAAGTCCCGGGCCGCCTCCCGCAACATTTCAATCCGGGCCTCGCCGCTGAGATTGCCTGCCGCCATGTATTCGCTGTAGGCAACAGAGCGTTGGTTGACGGCCAGGTTTTGAACCCGTCCCAGGGCCTTGTTGAGCAAAAAGGCCTCTTCAAAGGTGGCCCGCGCCTCGGGCCAATGGCCCGCCTCCTGAAAGGCCAGACCGAGACGGTCGAGCATCTCGGCCTTGAGCTGGACCATTGCCTTTGGAAACCCCAGGGCCTCTCTGGCCCGGAGGAGCATGTATCCAAGGGTCTGGGTCGTCTCCTCTCGCTTCTCCTGGATCAAAGGCGCGATGTCACGGATAATGGCTTCCTGGCCTTTGATGATCGGTTCCAGAGCATCCCTGTAGACCTCCCATCGAGGGTCCGGAGGGGGGCCGAAGGGCCGGGTCGTGGCCTCAAAGAGTCTCTGGTTAATAGCGGCCTGGCGCCGGGTCAGGGATTCAGCGGTCTTGGCCGTCTCGGGTCGTTTCAGGGCCGGGGTCAGGATCCGGTCGCGGATAGCGTCATTCATCTTTCCCAAGACTTCAGAAGGGCGTTTGGGATCGATCCGTTTGTCGATGAGGGCGATGGCCTTCTGAAAGGCCGTGATGGGGCGCTGCGGGTCCCGGACCTGAAAGGCTGCGGCCCCCAGGCGGCGATAGAAGAGGATCTCTGTGTCCGGGTGATCAAAGGGGGTCTTCGCGTCGAGGCGTTCCAGATAGCGTTCGAGGGCCTTTCCATACTGGCCCAACAGGAAGTGGATATTCCCCAGATTGAGGGCCAGATCGGCTGCATTTCGGGGGTCCTGTTCCGGCCGGTTCAGAAAATAGGCCTTCTGAAAGGAGGCGAGGGCCTTTTCCAGATACCCGGGCTGGTGGTGCACCGTCTCCATAATTTCAAAGATGTACCCCAGAGTCTGGTGAAAATATTCCACCTGCCCCTGGCGATCGATGGCCTTCTGAATAAGGGAGCGGGCCTCTTCCAGAGGGTCTTTCCCCTCCAGATACGTGAGGCAGAGCCCGGTGGCGTAGAAGGTCACCGGATCATCAGGGGCCCTTTCCATCCTGCCCCGGTAGAGGGCCAGGGTGGGTCCCATCTCCTTTTTGGCGGCAGCGCATTTGATATACCCACGGTGGGCCTGGACCAGGGTCGGGTCCTCCCGGATCAATTCCGCATAGATGTTCTGGGCACCTGGGACCTCTCCCAACTGAAAGAGGAAATCAGCGGCTGCAAGGGATTTCTGGACATAGGCGGCACGGGCCAGCCGGTAGAGACGCTCCTCGTCGGGCCGGAGTTCCATTTCTGTCTGATACAGATCGAGGGCTTCCCGGAACAGCTCCTCTTGATAAAGGATTTCGGCCAGGGCCAGCCGCGCCGCGGCCGTCTGGGTGGCGGTCCGGACCCCTGTCTGCGGGAACCCGGTCAGGACCTGACGATACCATGTCTTGGCCTGTCTCCAGTCTCCCCGTGCGAACGCCATATCCCCCATACGGTTGAAGGCCCCCATGGCCAGTTTGGGAAGGGCCGTCCGATAGGTCCGGGCCAGGCGGGAAAGGGCCTCGATCCGTTCCGCTTCGGTCGTCAGTGCCGGGTCGGACAGGGTGGTGTCGATCATCTGCTCCACGGATTGGTCGGCCCACAAGGTATCGGGCGCATCCTCGATCACCTTCTCAAATGCCGGGGCCACCT
>CAZACO010000155.1:0-7893 GCA_964483185.1 uncultured Desulfobacteraceae bacterium | reverse complement strand
AAATCAGCGGCTTCCCGTTCGTGCCATTCGGCGCCGCTGAAGATGCCGCTGATGGAGGGAATTTCAGGCTGTTCATGGGAGACTATGACATAAAGGGCCACACGGCCCGGCCGGGTGTAGTGATCGAAATGGTAGACGGCCACAAGTCCCTCCCTGCTGTCCATGCCGGCGATGTCTTCCAGGAAGAATTCATGGTCGTACAGACGCCCGGCCGCGTCTTCTATCTCCTCCGGGAGAAGAAAAAGAGACCACGCCTTCCCGGTGCTGTCATAATCGGATTCAGCCGTGCACTGCGTCTTGAGTCCCTCTATCCACGCCGGATTCATCGCCCCCCTCCTTCCGGGGCCTCCGGCCACCAGCGCCTCCCGGATATCTTTTTCTGGAGTTCAAAGAGTCCTTCAAGGAGGGCCTCGGGTCGGGCCGGGCACCCCGGGACATAGACATCGACCGGTATGATCTGATCCACGCCCTCTACAATCGAATACTGCCCCTCGAATTTGAAAGGCCCCCCTGAAATCGCGCAATTGCCCATGGCGATGACCCACTTGGGGGCCGGCATCTGCTCATAGAGCCTGACAATGGCCGGGGCCAGCTTTTTGGTCACGGTTCCCGCCACGATCATCAGGTCCGACTGGCGCGGCGAGGGCCGGAACACCTCTGCACCGAAACGGGCAATGTCGAATCTGGCCATGCCCACGGCCATCATCTCGATGGCGCAGCAGGCCAGCCCGAAGGTCAGGGGCCACAGCGACATGGACCGGCAGACGTTCAGGATCTTCTCGGCTAATTCCAGCCTGAAGATGGGAGGGTCGGTGTGATGCGCTGTTGTCAGATCTTTCTCGGCCACCTGAACACCCCTTTTGCCCAGAAAAAGATGACAGCCAGTGCAAGAACAAAGAGAAAGACAAATACCTTTAAGAACGCGGAAAGACCCGCTGCCTCCCCATAGGCCACAGCCACGGGGAAGAGATAGAGCACATCCACCTCAAAGGCCAGGAAGATGAGCGCGTAGATATAATAATTGATATGGAAGCGGACCCAGGCGTTCGAAAAAGGGGGCATGCCGCATTCATAGGCCGTCCCCATCTGACGGTCCCTGGACTTGGGCGAGAGGAAGAAGGGGGTGGCCAGGGCCGCTCCCGCCATGAGGAATCCCACGCCAAAGAAGAGCAGTATCGCAAAGTGCAGCCAGCTAAAAACCATCTGTTCACCCTGTTTTCGGTTACTTAGAAGCGCTTTCGACGTGCGAAGACTATATCATCAAAACAGGGTGTTTTTGCAAGTGATATTTTTCCTGGGCCTTGGCAAACAGAGTTGGCCGGAATGTCCAGGAGATGTGGGCAGCAACTTCCCTGTTGACATAATAGCTCTGTTTCCCCTAGACTTCCACGATCACGCACTTCCTCAATGCTCTTCTGGCCGTTAATATTTTCAGGAAATAAGTGATGGGTATGGTATATGCGTTGATCGCGGTGATGATCCTTATCCTTGTCTCGTGGGGCGGGGTCCAGGGACTGGGCCTCACCTATCTGTTCGGCGTGATCATACCCTATGCTGCCATGGCCATCTTTTTTTTCGGGGTCCTTGCCCGTTTCATCCAGTGGTCCCGCATTCCAAACCCTTTCAGGATCCCCACCACCGGCGGGCAGCAGAAAGGGCTGGACTGGATCCGGCAGTCCAGGCTTGACAACCCCTACACCACGGGCCAGGTGATCGGCCGCATGCTCTCAGAGGTTCTTCTGTTTCGATCCCTTTTCCGAAACCTCGCACCGCGGGTGGGGGCAGCCGATACGGGTGTTACCTATGCCTCGGCCAAGTGGCTCTGGCTGTTTGCCATTCTGTTTCACTATGCCATGCTGACGACCGTTTTCAGGCATCTGAGATTCTTTGCCAACCCGGTTCCATGGCCTGTCAGGCTGGTCGAGGGGCTGGATGGATGGCTGGAGGTGGGGATCCCCCAGATCATGGTCAGTGGCCTGCTCCTTCTCTTGGGGGTGGGCCTTCTCTTGGCCAGGAGACTGGTCATCCCGAGACTCCGCTACATCTCCCTGATGAACGATTTTTTCCCCCTCTTTCTCCTCCTGGCCATTGCCACGACCGGGGCCCTGATGCGCTATATCGTGGGAATTGACGTACCCTCGGTCAAACAGCAGGTGATGGGTCTGGTTTCTTTCAGACCGGTGGCGATCGAGGGGATCGGCCCCCTCTTTTTTATCCACATCTTTCTGGTCAGCACCCTGTTGGCCTACTTTCCCTTCAGCAAGCTGATGCATGCGGTGGGCATCTTTTTCTCTCCCACACGGGACCAGGCCAGCAACAACCGTGCGGTCCATCATGAAAATCCCTGGAACTATCCGGTGAAATTCCATTCCTACGAGGCCTATGAGGCGGAATTTCGCGACAAGATGGTGGAAGCAGGGATTCCGATAGATCAACCCCCGGGTTCGTCGACAGGAAAGGAGTCAGACCGTGGCCAGTGATCTCCCCGAGCCCCGAGACCTCTCGCGAATCGACCTGAGCATGCCCGGGACCGGATGGATGGATACCCCTGCCCTGTTCAAGAAGGGGATATACTGCCATGCGGCACACGCCAAGGATATCAAGGCCGTGGGCATGCCCAACCCCCGGGACTGGCGGGTAGAAGACGATGACTGGAAACTCCCTCCCAACTGGCAGGAGATCATCCTGGACGGGCTCCGCGAACGGCTGGAAAGGTTCCGTTCCCTCCAGATCTTCATGGATACCTGTGTGCGTTGCGGTGCATGCGCGGACAAGTGTCATTTTTTCATCGGTTCAGGCGATCCCAAAAACATGCCGGTGCTCAGAGCCGAACTCCTCCGATCCGTTTACCGCAAAAATTTCACGAGGGCCGGGAAAATCATGGGCACAATGGTCGGGGCCCGCGGCCTGACCGAGACGGTCCTGAAGGAATGGTGGTATTATTTCTTCCAGTGCACCGAGTGCCGGCGCTGCTCCCTTTTCTGCCCCTACGGCATCGACACGGCGGAAATCACCATCATCGCCAGGGAGTTGTTGAATCTCCTGGGCCTGAATATCGACTGGATAGCATCGCCCGTTGCCAAGTGCCATCATGTGGGGAACCATATCGGCATGGAGCCCCAGGCCATGAAGGAGTCGATCGATTTCCTCTGTGACGACATTGAGGATATCACCGGGATCCGGATTGAGCCTTCGTTCAACCGCAAGGGGGCCGAGATCCTGTTCGTCACCTCGTCAGGCGATTATTACGCGGAACCGGGCATCTTCACCTGCATGGGGTACCTGATGCTCTTCCACCAGTTGGGACTCGACGTCACCTGGTCCACATATGCCGGGGAGGGGGGCAATTTCGGCCTCTTTACCAGCCACGAGATCGCCAAGCTCTTGAATGCCAAGATCTATGCAGAGGCCCGAAGGCTCGGTGTGAAGTACATCCTGGGCGGTGAGTGCGGGCACATGTGGCGTGTCCTGAACCAGTATATGGATACCATGAACGGTCCGCCCGATTTTCTGGAAACGCCGGTATCTCCGGTCACAGGCACCCGGTTTGATCATACTGCCTCCACCAGGGCCGTCCACATATGCGAGTTCACCGCCGACCTTCTCAAACACAATCGGCTCACCCTGGATCCCGGGCGTAACGACCATCTGAATGTCACCTATCACGACTCCTGCAACGTGGCCCGGGGCATGGGAATGCTCGATGAGCCGCGCTATATTATCAAAAAGGCCTGCAACCACTTCTATGAAATGCCTGAAGAGACCATCCGTGAGCGCACCTTCTGCTGTGGCAGCGGGGCCGGCCTTCACGCCGGGGAAGACATGGAGCTGCGCATGAGGGGCGGCTTTGCCCGGGCCAGTGCGGTCCGTTATGTCCGCGACAGGCATCAGGTCAATATGTTGGCCTGCATCTGCGCCATTGACCGGGCCGCCTTTCCGACGCTCATGGAATACTGGGCACCGGAGGTGGGTGTGACCGGGGTCCACGAACTCCTGGCAAACGCCATGATCATGGATGGCGAAAAAGAGCGGACCCTGGACATCCGGGGAGAGGACCTGCCGGACCGGGACGAGGAGGGCGGCCGGTCTGAGGAAGGGGAAGGTATCTGATGTTGAACCGAGGGTGGGTCATCGGCGGGATCATCATCTTTGCGGCCGCGGTCGGGTTCCCTTTCTACTGGTATGCCATGGGCCGGCACGCGCCCTTTCCTGAGCTGGAACTCCCTGTCAGGGAAAAAGCGTGCGTCGAACCGGCGGCGTATATGCGTACGGACCATATGCGGCTCCTGGATGCCTGGCGGATTGCAGTGGTGCGGGACGATCTACTTATATACACCGCCACAAATGGAAAACAGTTTGAGATGAACCTGCACAGGACCTGCATGGGGTGCCATACGTCCAGAGACCGGTTCTGCAACCGGTGTCATGAGTATAACGATGTGGTGCCCCCCTGCTGGGACTGCCATGTTGCCCCGACCGAGACCGGGAAGGATCAGAGGGCGGAGGTCGGAGGTCAGTGGTCGGAAGTCAGAGGTCGGAGGTCAGTGGTCGGAAGTCAGAGGTCGGAAATCAGAGGTCGGAAGTCAGAGGTCAGAAGTGGAGGGGTGAGTGGCGTGATTCGGAAAGGGGAAAGATCGTGAAGCTGAGTCGGCGGAGATTCCTGAAGGCGGCCGCAGCGTCAGCACTGTCTGTCATGGCCGTGCCCAGTGTCAGCCAGGGCTTTGAGTTGAAAGGCCGGATGTCTCCCGGGCCTAACGCCCTGAAGGCGAAGCGATGGGGCATGGTGGTCGATATGCGTCGCTGCAGGGAAGACTGCGGAGGCGATTGCATGGCCGCCTGCCATGCGGTCCACAATGTTCCCTTTATTCCCGAGGCCGAGCATGAGGTCAAGTGGCTCTTTCTTGAGCCCTATGAAAACGCCTTTCCAGACCAGTCTCACGGGCTTGTTACCAGGAGATCCGGTGGGCGGAAATTCTTTCTCATGTGCAACCATTGTGAGGATCCGCCCTGTGTCAGGGCCTGTCCCACCCAGGCGACCTTCAAGCGTGAGGAAGACGGGATTGTCATGATGGATTATCACCGCTGTATCGGCTGCAGGTTCTGCATGGCTGCCTGCCCGTACGGTTCCCGAAGTTTCAATTTCCGCGACCCCCGGCCGTTCATCCAGAAGATCAACCCCGGGTATCCGACCCGGCGGAAGGGCGTCGTTGAAAAGTGCAATTTCTGCCAGGAACGACTGGAGGTGGGCCGGATGCCGGCCTGCGTGGAGGCCTGCAAGGAGGGTGTGTTGACGTTCGGAGACCTGGATGACCCCTCATCCGAGGTCCGCAGGATCCTGTCAGAGAAACCCCATATGAGACGCAAACCGGACCTGGGCACCGGTCCGTCCGTTTATTACCTCTTGTAGAGGTCGGCATGATTGAAAAGGCGCTTCACGGCGGAAAGATCTACTGGATATGGGTGCTTGTATTGGGGGCGGGTGTCGGTATCGGTCTTTTGGCCTACCTGTATCAATTGAGGGAAGGGCTCTGGGTCACCGGCATGAGCCGGAATGTCTCATGGGGGTTTTATATCTCGCAGTTTACCTTCCTGGTGGGCGTTGCCGCCTCGGTGCTCATGGTGGTGCTCCCGCTCTATTTGCACGATTTCAAGGCATTTGGACAGATTACGGCCCTGACCCAGTTCCTGGCGGTCGGGTCCCTGCTCATGAGCCTCCTCTTCATCTTTTCCGATGTGGGGATGCCGATGCGCATCCTCAATGTCCCGTTGAACCCGACACCCGGGTCGATGCTCTTCTACGATACCCTGTTTCTCCCCGGTTTCCTCATGCTCAATCTCATTATCGGCTGGGTTGCCCTCGGCGCAGAGAAACGGGATGTGCCGCCTTCGTGGTGGGTAAAGGCCTTGATTTATCTCTCTATCCCGTGGGCCGTGGTGATGCACACGGTAACGGCCTTTATCTATGCCGGAACGCCCGGCCGGGGGTTCTGGATGACGGCGATTATGGCCCCCCGTTTTCTGGTCACGGCCTTCGCAGCCGGTCCGGCCCTGTTGATTGTCCTCTGCACGCTGCTCAAGGCTGTGGCGCGATTCGAGGTCCGAGAGGCGGCCATACAGAAGCTCGTGACCATCATGCTCTATGCCCTGATCATTGATGTCTTCTTCTTGGGGGTGGAGTACTACACGGCCTTCTACTCCCACGTCCCGGCATACATCGAGACCTTCCAGTACCTCTTTTTAGGCATTGGCGGAAACACGGCACTGGTGCCATGGTACTGGACCATGAACATGACCCTGTTGGCTGCTGTCGGCCTTCTGGTGCTTCCGGGAACCAGAAACAGCCGCCCCCGGCTGGTGGCGGCCTGCGTCCTGGCCCTCATAGGCCTCTGGATAGATAAGGGCTTTGTCCTCGTGCCTGCCGCCTTTATCCCAAATGTCTTCGGGAGAATTACGGAATACCCCCCGTCCTGGGTGGAATTGATCCTCTCCGCAGGGATCTATTGTCTGGGAGCTCTGGTCATTACCGCACTTTACAAGGTGGTGGTTTCTGTAAAGGGAAGGATCTAAAACTCCCTTTCTTGTCAAGACCTGTTGCCGAATCCGTCCGGGTCCTGCAACACGACGCCGAGATGAAATGAGAGGGTCAGCAGAATGCGTAAAACAGCTATCGTAAGGGATAAGAGATACCTGGACCACAGGCCGAGCAGGTTCCATCCTGAGAGCCCCAAACGGCTGGAGGCCATCTATTCCATGCTTGAAGGGCCTGATATGGAGGGGGTTTTTCTGGATCTGCCGGCAAGACGGGCCACGAGGGACGAACTCCTGCGGATCCACTCCCCCCGCTATGTGGATATGATCCTGGACACAGCCGGAAAACCACATCGGTCCCTCGACCCGGATACGGCGGTTTCAGAGGGGTCGTGCGAGGCCGCACTCCTGGCCGCAGGCGGCGTGTGCGAAGCCATATCTGCGGTCGTGTCGGGAGAGATGGACAATGCCTTTGCACTGGTACGGCCCCCGGGCCACCATGCCGAGAACAGCCGGGCCATGGGTTTCTGTATTTTCAACAACCTGGCTGTAGGGGCCAGGCATGCCCAGGAATTCCACGGCCTTGAACGGGTGCTCGTGGTGGACTGGGATCTTCACCACGGTAACGGCACCCAGCATTCCTTTGAAGAAGATCCGACCATCCTCTACTTTTCAACCCACCAGTATCCCTTTTATCCGGGCAGCGGCGCGTATGAAGAGATCGGGAGGGGAAGGGGAAAGGGATTCACCCTGAACGTGCCCCTTTCCCCGGGCAGGGGCGACGGGGAATACGCGGCCCTATTTGAAAGGATATTGAAACCGGTCGCCCTTGAGTTTGATCCGGAACTGGTCCTGGTGTCGGCCGGGTTTGATATCCATGAGAATGACCCGTTGGGCGGTATGCGTGTGACATCGAATGGGTTCGCCGGGTTAACACGAACCGTCATGGAAATTGCCGACGGATGCTGCGACGGCAGGGTGGTGATGACCCTCGAAGGGGGGTATGACCTGAAGGGGCTCAGCAGTTCAGCGAAAGCGGTCATAAAGGAGATGGCCGGTCTTTCAGAGACCGTTCAGGAGCAACTCCTGACCCGAGCAGAGCAGGAGGGCATTGACAGGGTCGTAGCCAAGGTATCCAGGGTTCACGGCGGGTTTTGGAAGAACCTGGCCCGGACAAACCGGGAAATTGAATATTGAATATTGCATATCGAATATTCTTCCACCAGTCAGGTGATTTCCGACTTTTTACGAATTCGTCAATTTTGATGCACTCGTAAAAAGTCAAAATCTCGAGCAAAGGCGCAAAGCTCGCAAAGTTAACTTGTTAATATTAAAAGATTTTTTCTTGGCGTTCTTGGCGTCTTT
>CAZACO010000154.1:0-7894 GCA_964483185.1 uncultured Desulfobacteraceae bacterium | reverse complement strand
GTCACCCAGCAGAAAAAGGGATAGAACGGATGATATTTGAATTCGCCACTGCCAACCGAATCATTTTTGGGCCGGGTAGGGCAAAACAGATTGGAGATCTGGCAACGGGTCTGGGTCGGCACGTCATGGTTGTAACCGGCCAGACATCCGCAAGGGCCGATTTTGTGTTCGAGGACTTGACAGAACATGGCCTTCACACCACCCCCTTCCCTGTGAGTCAAGAGCCGACGACTTTAATCATTGCGGCCGGGATTGATATGGCGCGCAGTTTTGAATGCGACGTGGTCATTGGCATTGGCGGCGGCAGCGTGATCGATAGCGGAAAGGCGATTGCGGCCCTGTTGACCAACCGTGGACGTCTAGATGATTATCTCGAGGTTATCGGTGAGGGACGATCCATTGAAAGCGCTCCGGCACCCTATATTGCCGTGCCGACCACTGCCGGGACCGGGGCCGAGGTCACACACAATTCGGTGCTCATGTCCGAGGAACATAAGGTTAAGGTGAGCATGCGGAGCCCTTTGATGTTGCCGAGAATAGCCATCATTGATCCGGAGCTCACCTATTCAATGCCCCCGTCAATAACCGCCTATACCGGTTTGGACGCCTTTACGCAGCTCGTTGAGGCCTTTGTGTCAACGGGTGCAAATCCCATGACCGACGGCATCTGTCGGGAAGGTTTGCGGCGGGCCGCCAACGCCTTGGAGCGGGCTTACCGGGACGGCAGCGACACAAAGGCCAGGGAGGACATGTGCCTTGCCAGTCTATGCGGGGGGCTTGCGCTGGCAAACGCCAAGCTGGGTGCCGTGCATGGAATTGCCGGACCTCTGGGCGGAATGTTTCCATCGCCCCACGGTGCTGTTTGCGGAAGACTTCTGCCATATGTCATTTCAGCCAATATTTCGGCGTTAAAAAAACGTCTGCCAGGATCCAACGCGCTGGCCCGATACGAAGAGATCGCCCGAATCGTCACCCACAATCCTCAGGCCCTGGTATCGGATGGAGAAAGATGGGTACAAGACCTGTGTGACCGATTAATGGTGCCGCCGTTGTCAGAATACGGTATCAATGAAAACAGGTTTGGGGATATCATTAAAAAGGCTCAAAGGGCAAGCAGCATGCAGGGGAATCCAATACCATTGACCGAGGAAGAGATGTACGGCATCCTGCAGCAAGCCGTATAGTATGATGCGGTGTAAGCGTGACGCATCGTGCGTGCTGTGCGGCACGTCCATTTGTAATTAGATAACTGTCCGCACCTTGTATCTTACTTATTTCCAAATGGACGCATGTCTACACATAGGAATGTGTTTTATTAGCAAGGAGGCAAATGACAAATGAGCGCGCCCCAAGAAACTTTTGAAGATCAGAAAACAACAATTATCGCACAGACCGGAGAGTTATCCAGGTTGCTTGGGATGATTCCGTCTGATGGTACTATTGATGTTCACGAAGCTATGACCCATAATTCAATGGCGTTATCAAATTGGCTCAGTGATACTAGGGACTCATTTCTGAGATTATCTTTATTGATAAGCAAGGCATTAGATATTCAGTTACAATAGGCCAAAATAAAATCATATAGTTCAGTGGTAACTAACGGAACGGCCGCATAACCTGTCACTTCGCCCGACACGCAACGGCTACGCCGTTTCGTGCCGGTCAGTTCAGCGTTCGCTTCTAATATTGACGTCTAAACGTTATAATGTTATAATGCCGCTTATTATTTAAAGGAGGTGGTATTATGGCACCATTAACAAAACGTTCTACTGTATATCTCGATCCAACACTCCATAAAGCGTTAAGACTTAAATCGCTTGAAACTTCCCGCTCCATGTCGGAACTTATAAATGAAGCAATAAGGGAATCTATCGCGGAGGACGCGGAGGATCTTGCAGCTTTTGATGAGAGGGCCGATGAGCCTCTGATCAGCTATGATGAAATGGTCAAGAGGCTTAAAAAAGATGGCCGAATATAAAATATATTTCAAAAAGTCCGTTTGGAAAGAATTTGAATCGATCCCAAAGAACGATTTAAAAAAGATAATGAAAGTTGTCGAATCACTGGGTAATGATCCAAGGCCATCAGGATGTCGAAAATTGTCGGGGCAGGAACGTTACCGTCTTCGACAGGGACGATATCGTATTATCTATTCGATCCAAGATGATGAATTGACGGTCTGGATTGTAAAGGTTGGACATCGAAAAGATGTCTATCGATGAACATGTCGCTTCACCTGATACCTAGGACCTGTGGCCCTCGGTCCAGGTGAGCTTAGCCCTACGCCAGATTTTAAAATGAAGGTTGAAAACATTCACAAAAGATCACTCAGCACTCCCATTGAAGTAGCTGGTGAATTGCTGAACTCTCTTTCCGCAACCGGAGACCGGCTTTGGCCGTGACGAAAGGGTAGGGCCAAATTCGAGATACCCTGATCAGGTTAAACAGAAATGACGGCAGATGAATCGTAATTTGAATGTTGAGGGGGCGCAGAGATGTCGCCGGCTTCAACTATCCGATGGCGGCCATAGCCGGTGAATATATTCGTTTTGGATCAAGATATTCCCACATGTGCGCGATACCATGCGGATCAGCATGTGGTTAAGATGATACTGGAGAGCGCCCAGATGCTCTGCACGGTCGTTAACGCGACCGGGGGCGAAGCTCCATACAAAGCTACACACATTAAACATCCCTGTACGCAATGGGCAGGACACTCCCTTTCGAATTGGCTGTGGCTTCAAAGATTGGCGCTGGCACTGAACGATGAATATCGGTACCGTTATTGCGTCTCAAGAGATCACAGGTCTGCCGGTATAGCGAGGGACATGTCGCCTCCTCAAATTGACGATCTGGGGCTGACGGAATTCGCTCAGACCATGCCTGACAAGTACAAAGTGCCGGGAAATGCCGTGGCAGCCTATCGCCGGTTTTATGTAGGTGAGAAATCGCATTTTGCCAAGTGGACAAGACGCAGGCCTCCAAAATGGTTTGTCGAAGGCCGTGTGCTGATGTCGAGAACAAGGTGAGCATTCAGATTGCGGGGTCGCCTGTGCAGATCATAGCCGACAATATTCAGGTAACAGATCCACGGATCGGAAAGGCCCTCAGTGTGATGGACCCGGTGCCCATTCAGGACCTGGCAGAAAGGTGTGAGAAGGCGGGGGCCGACGCCATTGATATCAACCCGGGCCCCCTGACGAGGGACGGGGAAGAGAAGATGGCCTTCATGGTGGAGGCGGTTCAGGACGTCTGCAGCCTTCCCCTCTACCTGGACACGTCCAACCCTTCGGCCATAGCAGCCGGCCTGAAGGTATACAGGGGAAAACCGATCATCAACGGATTTTCATTGGAGCCCGCAAAGATCGAAAAGATCCTTCCCCTTGCCGAAACGTTCGACTGCGATATCATAGGCTTTCTCCTCTACCCAAACGGGATGGTGCCACGGGATGCTCAAGAGCGCCTTAGCGTGGCGGTTCAGCTTTATGAGGCATTCAATGAAAAGGGCATCGATCCCCAACGGCTCGTGATCGATCCGGTACTGGTCCCCCTTATGTGGGAGGATGGGTCCCGGCAGGCAATGGAGCTCCTGACCGTCATCCGCATGCTCCCGGAACTCCTCGGCCGGCCGGTAAGGACCATTGTGGGACTGTCCAACCTGACAAGCGGCAGGGGTCCGAAAGAAAAGAAATGCCTGTTGGAGTCAGTTTATCTGCCCATGGTTGCCTCGGCCGGGCTGGACAGGGTCCTGATGAACATATTTCATCAAAACACGGTCTCTACGGCCAGGGCATGCAACGGTATCACCCGTCAGGGGACATTTTCCTGGGAGGAGATACCCTGAGGCATTCCAGGCCTCCGGCACTCCACGATGGTGTGCATTCCACAGATCGAAATGGGCTCGGGTCCAGGCACGTGCGGTTATGAAGACTCAGAGGATGGCCGATTACTACGCTCGTCGAGCACCCGAATACGAGCGGGTATACCTCAAGCCGGAGCGACAGAGCAATCTGCGGCAACTTGAGGCCTTCCTCAGCACTGTCTTGGCCGGCCATGACGTTCTGGAGGTCGCCTGTGGCACCGGCTACTGGATGCAGTTCGTCGCCAAAACTGCAAGAAGCATCGTGGCCACTGACGTCAGCCCTGAAGTCCCTACCCACTCACAGCCGCCCAAGGACGTACGGTCGGCCTCAAGAAGTTTTGTCTGACATCTTTTACTTTGACACCTCTCACTTCAATCTGGTCTAAACGAACCGGCGTCATTCCGGCTTTCCAGGCCCAGACAAACGTTGCTATCTCTTTCGGTTGAAATCCCATAATATTGGCGGTGACCATATCCGTTGCCAATGGGTTGGTGCCGGCAATAATAAGGTTCATCTTGACCAATCGCCCTCCATGATGGCGGGAGGGCCCTTGTCCCTGCATGGCCGTGGATGCATCCACAACCACCAATCCCAGTTTGTTTGCCCGTACCATATCCACGATGGCGGAAGCGGTCCCCGATGGTTCCACTTTTGCCGCCTCAGTGTGCACAGCCGTCCGCACCGCCCCATACACTTGGCCGGGATAAACACCGATCAGGTTTTTCATCCCCAGCGTCACGGTTGCCAGGCCGTGGGTTTTCATCATGGGGACGGAGCAGAGCAGGTCCGTATCCGTTAAGGCGTGGTGGAGACTGATCTCTTTATAGACAAAGCCATCGGGTATCTTTACTTTTGACATCTCTCCAACATGGAGATTGACTAACAGGACTTTTAACGCCTTTGCAAGATCGGAATACCCAAGGATCGAAAAAATGGTTTGCTGCATGAGATCCAGCATTTCAGTGTCCTTGGTGCTACAGACATTTCCAACAGCACCCACCTGTATGTCTGGCCTGTTAGTGGCCGAGCCTTCCCCGATGGACACATCTTTCCCCGCTTCCAACATTAAATTGGTCAGCGCCTCAATAACCTCCGGTTTGGTTGTATCTGTGGGCGTCGGGCTTACAAGATTGGGCTTCAGTATGATACGCTCCTTACCTTTTGCTATGGACTGTATACCCCCAAGTAAATCCAATGCCTTTCTGACCGCATAATCGACATTATCCTTTTTGATTTTTACAATACTCACAACGGCCTTGCTCTTTGGGTCCAATATCTTTCCCGATACATCAGCAGCAAAGCCGGGAACCACATGATTTAATCCGAAAGCAGCCCCTCCCGCAGCCAAGGTCTTTATAAAATCCCTTCTGGTTATTTCTTTCATACAATCTCAGCTTTGTAGAGGGTTGAGATGATTATATACTATTATTCGCTAATCACAACGAGTGCTTTCCGGATACCTTGATAATATTTCCAAAACATCATCCGGTGTACTCCTTAAAAAATGGGGTTCTTTGAATGAATGTCTGATTAAATCCAGATTCATCTGAGGTGTGTAATCACGAAAATCATCTGTCATATCCCCTGATGCATCAAGGTTCATTTCCAATACCTTTACAGGCGCCTTACAGGAAAAATCAAAGGAGTGCAGATCGATAAACCGTATCTGCTGGTTTGTAAATGTCCGGAAATAGACCTTGAGGTCTTGAATGTCATAAACGATGCGCCATTTTGTTCCCCACGATGCGGATGGGTTGGCAACGTCTGCAGAAATATCAAAGGCATAATCGACTGGAGTTGTTTGAGTCTTCGGGTCGTACATTCTCAGCATCTTGGCCACTCGTGCGAATCGATCCAAGGATTGCGAACCATACAACGTGTCTTGATTCCCGCCAAATCCTTTATGCCTTTTCAGGTATGCCAGAGAGTCGGCATAGGTGCTGTTTGCCAGGGCTTTGACGGGTAGAGTATCCTGAGTGTAATACACGAGCTCACCATCAAGAAATTCAATAACGGCACAGTTTCCTTCTTTATCCACGACCAGAAAATGAATGCCACTCCCCTCGTCCGGATGTATTCTGACCTGTACATCGCTCGCAATGACCTGTTCCACCTTGCTGAAACTATCCAGTTGATATTGAATCCATTGCAGACAACCAAGGGCGGGTCTCGAATCCGGTGCAGGGTATTTTGTAGCCCTGAGGCTCATCAACTCCACAACCAACCCTGCTTCGTTGATCCCCCCCACGGGCAGCTCTCGGCCATATTGATTAAATGTCAGGCTCCCGTACCTTGAGATCCAACGGGCAAAGGGGCCGGGATCCTTTTTTCTATCCTCCAGGGCGGTTTTTGAGACCCCTCGTTTATTGATTATGACCAAGCCGCGTTCCAAGTGCCAGTCATAGTTTTTTCCAACAATCGGTTGATTGTTGAGATCGAATGAAAAGGTTGTGCATGCCTGGGTTGGTTGGGACGTAAAGCAGGCGAACAATATGCAAAGCGCAAATAATATTGTGTGCCGTTTTATTTCCATCCTCTTCTCATTTTCGTCAAGCTTCTGAAACACCATTCGAGACTTTTCATCTTCGGGGTTCCCTGCTTTGCTGTCTCCTAATCATGGGGCATGTAAGCACTTAAGGTCAACTGGCATTTGGTGCAATGGATGGTAGCGTTAGAGTTCAATGAGTTTGCCCCCCTCCAAAAGATCGTTCTTGTTGTAGCCGAAATCGGAGAGCATCCGGTCAGTGGGTCCCATATTGGGCTGCCACCCCATCTTTTTGCCGCGAAATTGTGTTGCAACCAGATAGTCAACGACCGGTGAGAAGACACCCATTGCAAGGAAATTGGGCTGATGGGTGGGTCCCCCCATAGGTCCCGTTTCGCTTGCCCATAACGCATCAACAAGGCAGAGTTGCTGTCGAGGATAGAGGACCTTTCCTGTCTTAACGTCCATCTTGCCGAGGATTTCAGGCGTCTTGTTAAGGGCGATAAGATAATCCAGACCGGCCTTTTCACCTGCGTGTCCGGGGCTTGGCGCAAATGTCCCAAAATGGTTCTTCATTGTCAGGGTAAAATCGCCAAACTGTGGCCAGTGTCCCTTGCACATGGCGATATTGATAAGGATATCCACGGTCCCATAGACCAGTTGATCCAGGCAATGGGTCTTTATTTCCGCACCAGGGGTTGGAACCGACGCGGTCGCTCGTATTCCACCCCAATCCGCTCTCAGCCGAGTGCCTTCGGGTAACCCGTGAAAGGGTGTGGCCACCATGCTATGACCGTGACGCGCATCATAGATATTTATGTTGTTGGGATCCACCCCGAGTATATCAGACAGCACATGACATATCTTTGCCATGACAGCGCTTCGTGTATGCTGCTGGCCAATGCAGTTGGTTTTTATCGCCACCACCGTGTCCGACCATGATTTGATGGGTGGCCTTATGAATATGGCGCGCCAGGCCTCATCCGAATTGCGCGTGCTCACAAGTCCGCACGCCAGTTTGTCCATGTTCTCCCAGACCGCCTTATCGTTGACAAGCTTCTCCTGACCGGCCCAGGTCCGGGGAATGCTTTCAATGCGCGTTGTCATGCCTGGGTCGGTGACCCCGACAACGCGAAGACTACTGATATTCGGGTGAACCCTTGTCTTTGGTGCCCAGTTTGCCCTTGCCTTGGGGATGAATATCGTTGGAAAGGCGGCAATCCCAGCCCCTGTCATGACTGTTTTTTTGATAAAACTTCTTCTGGATATCTTATCCATTGCATCTCCTTTCCTTCCTGGTCCTTCCGGGACTTAGGGATCGCTCAGATGAAATTCCTAAACCATGGCCCGCTCAGCTTGGGTTTCCCCACCAGCTGTGGCACAAACTTATCAAAAAGATAGATCAAAGGAATGCAGACCGCTAAACTCAGCACGGTCATCAAACAGCCCACCCAGAAGACGGTCAACCCGGAACCGGGAAGGGTATCCAACACCCATTTTGCGACCCGGCCATTGATATAGTGATAGAAAATGCCGTTGAGGCACA
>CAZACO010000153.1:0-7912 GCA_964483185.1 uncultured Desulfobacteraceae bacterium | reverse complement strand
GGTTGATTTTATTGGAGAAGATATGGTAGACGTAGAACACCAAAAACTAAAGGAGGATGAAAATGTTCTTTGAAGAAGTGGAAGTCGGCCAGATTTTTAAGTCAATTGGCACCAAAACCATCACCGGTACGGAAATCGATCTTGTCGCTCAACTTTCCGGTTTGGATCTTCCGGGATTTTTAGACCGGGAAGCTGCAAAAGAATGGGGGTTCAAAGATCGGGTCACGCCGGGTCCTTACATTATTGCCTGCGGCATCGGCCAGATGGCGAAGCAGGGTTTCTTGTCGGATGCCGTATGGGTCCACGCCGACGGGCTTTCGTTCAAGACGCCTGTTTTTCCCGGCAACAGAATCAGGACGGAGGTTGAAGTGACGAACAAGAAGCCGTCAAAGCACGGTGGCGGCCTCGTCTCGTATAAATTCAAGATCTTTAATCAGGATGAGCAGCTGGTGCTTGAATCCGTAAACACATGACTCCTTCCGGGGAAACCATCATCTGGATGATGATGTCAGCGCAATTTTTTTAAACGAAACCAAAACAAAGAAGAAAAGATCTTAGATGCCATGGATTGCCGCTACCCGCCTGCCTAGCCTGGTTTGGGCCAGGGGGTATAATTTGCCAAGCCAGAAAGTCGAAACACGTATTGGCGGTTAACGGGGACGGCAATACGGACAGGTGGCCTCCCATGTCCCCAAGAAGGGAGAGCAGATGGTCAGGGACTTTAGAATATCCATGAAAGAAGCATGCATCAGATAAACTTTTCCCGTTCCTATTCGCAAGCGTGGAAAACAGGTGAGGTGTGAATATGGCAATTGCGAAGGCCGCCACCCTTTCGTTTCTGTTTCTGTTGATGTCCATACTGCCTGAGCCTGGCGCATGGGCCGCAACAGATGACAATCAGGAATGCCTGCAGTGCCATCGAAGTCCTGATCTGGTGGGGAAATTGCCTAATTTGACGTCTCTTTGCGTGAAACCTGCCCCTTTTAATGAAAGTGTTCACGCAACCAATGGCCTGGGGTGCCTGGACTGCCATTCCGATATTCCGGGCCTTGGGAAAGGCAAGGATTTTCCGCACCCCCGATATATGGCTCCTGTCAAATGTAGCAGTTGCCACGATGAAGCCGCAGCCAGCTACCTCAAGAGCGTCCATGCAACCGCCCGAAAAAAAGGAAACAAGATGGCGCCGCTCTGCGCAACCTGTCACGATTACCATTACGGCAGGGAGTTGGGACAATTTCCCTTTGAAAAGGGAACCAATGACACTTGCAGGCAATGTCATCACCCGGAGCGGCACCACAACTGGCTTCCCGAAAAGGAAACTCACCTCATGTTTATTGAATGTCTGGTCTGCCATACGCCGGAACCGGAAAACACAATTCTTCTCAGCCTTTATGACAGACACTCCGGCCATCGGGTGGATACCTCGGATGCAATCGGAAAATTAGCCGGCAGCGGGAAAAGCCTGAAGAAGGCCCTGGATCAAAACAATAATCAGCTCATTGATGTTGAAGAATTTCATGCCCTGGCACGGGTATTCAAAATCGAAAAATTGAAGCTTGAGTTCTGGGGCGAAATGACCGTAAAAACATCGGCCCAAGGGCACCGGATCGGTGTTTTCAAGAAAATGAAAGACTGCAAGACGTGCCATGCCTCCGATTCTCTTTTTTTCAATCAAGTGTATCTTTCCGTCACCGTGCCGGGCGGCACGGTTGAACACCTCAAGATGCACAGGGACGTTCTGTCATCCCCGCTGGTGGCTGATTTTTTCACGGTTCACGAAGCAAAAGGCGTTTCCCTGGACCGTCTGGGATGGATTTTCGTTCTCGGGGTTGCCGGCCTGGTGGGACTTCACCTGGCGGTACGTGGCTTGACCTTTCCATTGCGCATAAGGAAACGGAAATGAAGAGATTTAAAACGCTCCTTTACCCCCTGCCGGTGCGGGCCTGGCACTGGGTTCACGCAGTGGCGATTCTGATCCTGATCTTCACTGGCGTACAGATCCGATTTACGGAAAGCATTACGCTTATGCCTTTCAGACTGGCCGTTGAAATGCACCGCATTGTGGGGTGGGTGCTTCTGGTGGATTATCTGCTCTGGTTCATCTATCAGATCATTACCAAAAGAATCCGTGAATATCGGGTGACACTGAGCGAGTTCACGAGCGGCGGCCCCAGGCAGTCGGCATATTATCTCTACGGCTTGTTTCAGGGACGTCCCAACCCATTTACGCCCACTCCGGAAAACCCCCTCAATCCCCTCCAGAAGATCACCTACCTGATTATCATGTTCATCTGCCTGCCGGCACAGATCATCACAGGGATCCTCCTTTGGCGAGGAACCCAGAGCGAACGCATCGTCGAGCTCGTGACGGGCCTGAAGACGGCCGACAGCGTTCATGTGGCCCTCTTTTTCCTGATCACCGGTTTCTTAATCGGGCATATTTATCTGGGGACCACAGGGCGCACGCCCTTTTCGGATTATCGGGCCATGATCAAGGGGAATGAAACCCGATGAGTTGAAGTTCTCTTGGCCTGACGGGTTTGTTCGGATCGGGTGTCTTTGACTCTGCTCGATCCACAAGGCCATTCCCGCTATATTCCATCCGCAAGAAAGCGACTTCTTATCACCTCACCTTCTCAAACACGGGGTCTTTGGCTGTCATTCTCCTCCTCTCTCAACAGCGAAGATCAAGGCTTCCTCCGTTTGGCCAACTTGTCCGCCTGATCCGGCTTGAAGATATCGGACAAAGGGATGGTAAAGCCGACCTCAGGCTGATACCGGAGGTAGGTTGGGATGGGATAGCGGATCCCTGTCTGGTGCGTTTTCTCGAGGCCCTCCACAAGCCCTGCCATCTGGGACCCGGGAACAGCCATGATCATTTCGTGATCCTGGCAGCCCGCCCAGACCCTGTCGCCGTTGCCGGGAACCACGACCTTGGGTGTTTTATGCAGATATGCGCCGAGAACGCCTTCTGTACACGAGGCGGCCCTGCCGGAAAAACTGCTCTCTATCGGTTTGCCTGCATGGTAGGTGATCCCATGAATCAGCCGCATCATCTGGGCCGGATTTACATAGATGAGAACCACATCGGGTTCGATCTTCGTCCTTTGCAAAGGAGAATAGACTACGATCGGGTCATTGCCCATGTCTAATGTCAGGAATCCTGCCAACACCTCTGCCGCTGCCTCTTCATCGGATGCATAGTTCATCAGCGTGAGAAAATGAACAGGCCCCTTCTCATCAGGGACCCGCTCCCAGCCGTATGTATGCGCCGCGATGCCGCATCCCACATCCTCCCGGGTAAAGGCCACGGTCCACCCGTACCGTCTGGCCATGGCAGACCCCTGGCAGGGCGCCATCTTGACACCCAGATCCCGAAGCGGTCTCTTTGCCTTCTGAGGGATCGCTTCTTCCGTATCCAGGAATGTTATGGCTACCGGAAACGTAGACGGATTGACCAGTCGCCTCAATTGTTCAGACAGATTCGCCCATACCTCCATGATATGCATCCTCCTTTTTTTTGTTTATGCCGTATTTCCCTGCCAGCTGCTCACTGTAGGCCGCCTTCCTCCCCACGCAGTTGCTCCGCGGGCACAACTGGCAGTTGTAAAAGGTGGTTTCTGTCGGGAAATAGATGCCTGAAACCGATTTTCTCGGGACCATGACGCAGTTCTCAGTCAATCTCACACCGATGGAACGCTCCACACCCTCAAGAAACGAAAAAAGCGGCTTCTGTTGCTCAAGGGGCCAGTCCTCCAGAGATCCGGGGCTCATAAACGATACGTGCTCAAGGGCAAATCTGGACCGCAGCTCATCCTCTAAGTATTCCCTCGCCTTGACCAGGGCGATATTTCCGATAGTGTCCAGATAGTACTTTGCCAACAGATCGTCCGACGCCTGGGATCTCTCTTCCAGTACGGAACCGATCGTTACCACATATGGGAAAACACGTCCTACCTTTTCAAGGTTTTTCCACAAGATCCGGCTCTTAAAATGGACACCGTCAATCATGACCCCGTCTTCCAGTCTCTCATCCACATACCGGATCCCGTATGCTGCCTTTGCGGCAATGCTCTTTGTTGCGATCTCAAAAAGAGGTTGGAACTGCTCCCAGTTCCCCGTCCTTTTCACCAGAAGCTTTTCCTCGATGGTCTTGAAATCCAGATTTACGGGAATAGGGTCAAGTATTTCCATGGCTCAGTTACTCTTTTTCAGGCTTCTTGGGTCCGGAATCCGGGACATTATCCGGCAGGAATGTACACTCCCCTTTTGCGTCGAGATAGGGAACGGCCTTCATAAACATACCGACCTTCCCGCTCTCTCCAATCCGCCACAAGCGGCCGGTGACGGTATCAAGCATAAACTGATCTTTGCTGGAACCGGATATCTGACCAAAAACAAATCTGCCGTTTTGGGAGGATAGAACATTATGTTGCGGTTGTTCAACAGCCTTTGAACCTCCGATGCCCAACGGCTGCGCGTAGACAGACTGGGCCCCGAGGCATCCCAATAAAAGCACCGGCACCACCATAACACCGTTCTTGATGCATTTAACCATATGTCTACCTCCTTTACGACGATAATTCACAGCTCACGATACCTCCTCGAAAGCTTAGGGTTCCAGATTTATCTAGAAGGGACGTATTATCTTCGCATATCGTCTCCCGTAGAATTCTTTTACAGCAGCCAAGCCAAGGATTCAACCACGATTTTACAATCGTGCCCGTTAAGGCATATTTAGGGCTCGCGCAAAAATAAGAGCACCAGAATTGGCGCCCAGATTTAGGTTAGATTTGGCTGTGCCGATTGAGCAAAACCAGAGGAATAGTCGCGCTATTTCGAGGATTTTGCGATTGAGGTGCGGTCAAAGATGACCTGAAGATGGGATGCGAAAATGTGAAATTATTTCTGCGCGAGCCCTTAGAGCCCTGTGTGAAGAGACACTGATGTAGAGATTGTCTTTGGGGAGTGCTGACAGGAAGGCTCCGGTCATTGCCGGTTCACGGGGTGAGGATCGGTACGGTGATGTAGCGGAGGTTCCTCCGTGGCTTAATCAACCGCTCGGAAGACAGGCTGACCGCCTAAGCGGGAAAAAGCACAAGACAAGACGAAAGGAATATCGTCGAAATTTCGTACAGGCCTGAGAATTGAAATCTATGTCAGTGCATGAGTTATTCGTAAGGGTTCACAGGTTCTGGGTTCAACGTTCAAGGTTGGGGACAAGGACAAGATTGAAGATCCGGAGTCCTGGTAAGACATGCTGATTTTGGAAAATATCTCCCAGTAAGCCGCCAGTTTTAAGGTTTTGAATAACGAATCCTGGAGTTTTGCGTGTGAATACGGTCCGAAAATGGGATCCGAAGACAAGAACGCAACCTTGAATTCCGCGCTACGCGGGAAACCTTTGAAACCGTGAACGGCTAAAGCTACTCTAAATATTCGGCCGTCTTTAGCCGCTGTCCGATGCGATATTGGATATGGCGTTTGAGGACCGGTTTGATCTCGCGTATCATTTCATCATTCAGTCCCGAGGCTTGAGCCTTTTCCCACGGCGTTGACTGGATCGCCCTTAAGGTCTTTACCGTGACCGGCCCTAAAGAGGGGGAGCGTTTGGATTCCTCCTCGCATTTCAGGCAGGCAATGCCCCCCCTACTCTGTTTGAAAACCGCCCTCCCCTCACCTTTATAAGGTCTTCCGCAATGGCAGCATCGGCTTAAATCGATCCCATAGCCCCCGAGGGCCATGGCCTTGCTCTCGAAAAGGATGCGCAACTCATCGATGTTATTGCCCTCGTTCAAGTCAGAGAATGAACCCTGCAACAGCTCGAACATCCTCTTCGCAGTTACGCCAATTGGAAAGAGAATCTCCGTCAGCTCGATCATGTAGCTCGCTAAGGACAAGGATGAGAAATCAGACCTCAAGCCGGGAAAGGCATGAATAAGTCTGCCGGAATGGAGAAAATAGAGTCCTTCCTCCCTCCTCCGCTCATATTCAAGGCGGGTAAGACAGAACAGGTCCAGGCAATTGGAAAAGCGCTTACGGCTCTTCCGGGCCCCTTTGGCGACCCCCTTTAGCCGACCCCCCTCTGAAGTGAAAAAGCTGATGATGAGATCGCTCTCGCCGAATTCCCAGGTCCGCATGATGATGGCAGGGGAGATATGGGTTGTCATGTCAAGACCTCTCGAGGCCGGTGCATTCCCCATTGCAGACAACGAGGAATACGCTCGCTGTGAATTTTCAAAAACAAGATCCGTATTTTTGACACCCCGCGATCAGCGCCGAGCACAGCCATTCCTATTCAATTAAGAGTCAAGCAAAGACCCCTAGATGACCCCTAGACTACATGTGCGAAAATCTGACGGTTACCCCCTTGCCGGCAGTTTACGCTTACAGGCGTCAATCCGGGTTATTTTATATAGCTATCAATAATCTTCCGGTCCAGACCCTCCTTTTTTATCTCTCTGAGAACCGTATCAAATTTGCGGGCGAGCAATTCGCCCTTTTCACCCGACGCTTTTGAAAAGACAGTATAGGCAGGATATTCGGTTACAACATGTGCGACTTCAAGCTCATTCTGAAGTCCGAGCTGCCTTGCATTGAACATCAGAGGCATTTCCGAGCCCATTGCGGCATCAACACGTCCCGCCGCAAGCATACGTACCAGTTCTTTCTGATCTCCGCATACCTCTTTGTCAAGTCCGCGGATATTGTCAAATTCCGGGCCGTATGAAAAATCCCTCACAACACCCGTTTTTTTATTCCTCAGATCATCAAATCCCTTTATCTTTATACTGTTACCTTTCCGGATCATAATGATGTTTTTCTGAATATGCACGCTCTCCTTTGTATAATACAGATATTCCGCCCGTTTCTCGTTGTACAGTGCGGCAACGAGACCGCTTACATCCCCGTCCTCCGCAGACTTCAGAGCTCTTTTCCAGGGCATGACCTGAAATTTCAGTCCGATTCCGATCCGTCTGCATACCTCACGGATGATATCCGCATCAATACCGGTCACTTTTCCTGCGTCCTCCCATTGAAACGGAGGAAAATCTCCCAGAACAGCCAGAGTGATTTCATCGGCCGAGGCTCCTGCCGGCAACAGAACCGCAAACATGATTAATATTATAAAATGTTTTCTCATTTCGCATCTCCTTTCCGTTTTCTGATTTCCGTACTGATTGCGAATAAGTAGAAATGGGGTCAAAGTGGGGTCTGCTCTTGACTCACCTTCAGATCTAGCTTGATTTGTTCGATTCGTTTCGCGAACTTCCGATCCTTAACAGCCCTTTGTTTCGTTCTTTCAATTATCGTGCTGACAGAACTGTACTGGCGAACGTTAAATTCTCGGCCTATGTCGTCTAACTTGCTTCCCTGTCTGCCATTATTGAATCAGGTTTTCTCTGAACCCTGCAATCTACCCCCTTACCAACCGTCTATCCTTTACCCTATACCGAATATTCAGAAAACCGGGCTTCTTGAACAACCAATAGCGTCCGACCTTATCAGGATCGGCTCTATCCTTTAAGGTTAACTGTAGTTTTTTATTCGTATTCATCATCATAATCATCATCGTATTCTGGATATTGGGGTGGGGATTCGCCAACTGATTTGATTAATTTAATGTGTTTCTTCTTAGACATTGTTTCATTAATACTTTGCACTTTAATTCGATGCCACCAGTCATCACCAAAATCAAATAGATAATGAAAAACATCCTTTTCATTCAAGCCGACACCACCGATTCGAGTCTTGGCTGTAGATTTTTTCTTTTTCCCAAAACCCATTATATCCTCTACACTCATGGGATGCGTTATTTCTGGAGCATCATAAATGCTCCTAATATTCTTGGTATCCTTTCGGGTGATGAAAAATGAATAAAGGTGCTCATCGTACCTGTCGAATGCCTGGA
>CAZACO010000152.1:0-7922 GCA_964483185.1 uncultured Desulfobacteraceae bacterium | reverse complement strand
CTGG
This sequence comes from uncultured Desulfobacteraceae bacterium, assembly GCA_964483185.1. Lineage (GTDB taxonomy): Bacteria > Desulfobacterota > DSM-4660 > Desulfatiglandales > Desulfatiglandaceae > CAZACO01. The sequence continues at coordinate 7,918 of CAZACO010000152.1, read as the reverse complement.
TGTGCCCTGCAGGCATGAGGCCTGCCTGTGTTTCATTTCTCAGGATGGGGGTTTTCTGCCTGATCCTCTTTCTCTTCCCGGGGGCGGCCCTGTGCCGGATATACATAGATGTCAATGCCCCCTCCATTCCGAAGTTCAACATCGCGATTCCCGATTTCAAGGATTTGGGAAGCGATACGGCGCATGGTGATTTGTCAACAGAGCTCCCCTCCGTCATATCCAACGACCTTGACCTCAGCGGCTATTTCAACCCTATGGACAAGGCGGCTTTCCTGGAAGAAAAAGGCGCGGGCCTGTCTTCGGAAGGTATCAATTTCAGGGACTGGTCCGTTATCGGCGCGGAACTCCTCCTGAAGGGTGGCTATACCTGCATCGGGACCCGGCTGGAGGTGGAAATCAGGCTGTTCGACGTATTCTGGGGGCGTGAAATCATGGGGAGGCGGGCACTGGGAGATATCAGCCGGTACCGGCACCTGATTCACAGGCTTTCAAACGAAATCATCCTGAAATTGACCGGGCATGACGGCATCTCTCTGACCAAGCTCGCTTTTGTGGGAGATTCGACCGGAAAAAGGGAGATCTATGTCTGTGATTATGACGGCCACAATGTGAAGCCGGTGACCGGCGACAAGAGTATTGCCCTGCTTCCCAGGTGGTCCCCTGACGGAAAGTATCTCGTATACAACTCATACAAACAGGGCGGACCGATGCTCTACCTGAAAAACATGGCTTCCGGGGCCGTCAGGCGCCTGTCCGGGAAGTCGGGCCTGAACATCGGGGCGAGCTGGGCACCCAATGGCAGGGAAATCGCGTTGACCATGAGCTATAAGGGAAATCCCGATATCTTTACCATTGATCTTCAAGGCAAGATCCTGCAACAGCTTGTCCAAAACTGGGGAATCGACGTTTCGCCTGCGTTTTCTCCAGACGGAGATAAAATTGCATTCGTGTCCAACCGGTCAGGATCTCCTCAAATCTATACCTTAGATCTTGTGAGCAAGAGAGAAGAGAGATTGACCTACGAAGGGCGGTACAACACCTCTCCGGCCTGGTCGTCTCGCAACCGGATCGCCTTTGTCTCCATGTCGGACGGCAAATTTGATATCTGCACCATGGACCCGAGCGGAGGCCGGTTGAGAAGACTCACGGACAACGCAGGAAACGATGAAGATCCCTGCTGGTCTCCCGATGGAAGATATATCGTGTTCAGCTCTGACAGGGAGGGTCGTTATCACCTGTATATCATGAATGCCAATGGACAGAACCAGAGGAGAATCACCTCCATGAAAGGGGGTCAAACCGCGCCATCCTGGGCACCGGAATGATTGTTTCCCCCCTCGACGGCAAAGGGACGGTAAGGAAGTGGCTATTTTGTTAACCGCACCGCTCGCATGTTTTCCATAGGGGCGTTGTGAGCTTCACGTAAGCCCCAAATCCGTAAGCAGTTGCGTTTCAACGTGATGATAGCCAGTTCGGCCCAATTTCATCGGTCATGGACCGCCAAAAACAGGTGGATCGGGCGGCCCCGACCGACCCCCATCCGCACAATCGAATCAAAAATGTAAAAATATGTGTCTAAATCCTTGAAATTCGGAAAAAGAAATGTTAAAGAATAATAGTATTAACCTGTTCCCTTCACAATTGACAGCCATTAGAGGGGCAGGCAGAGAGGTTTATTTTTTTGGTGCAGTCTATGGCTCTTATCCAATCATGGGGGTCGGGGCGTAAAGGCGGTCGGTAATTTGATATATTATATTTGGCATAAACAACAGAAATTAGGAGGTAAAAGGCATATGGGAAAAAAAGTGATGACTGGCTTGGTCGCCTTGGCTTTTGTTTGCTCGTCTCTGTTTTTTGTCACGTCGTGTGCGAAAAAGCAGGTTGGGATCTCTGAAGGGGTCAAACCGCCTGCTAAGGAAGTCAAAGAAGAAGTGGTGATTGTTGAAAAGCCTAAAGAAGAAGTCATGGTGAAGATGGTGGAGGAAGAGAAGCTGCCCCCGGAACTGGCAAAGGCGGTAGCGGAGTTTCAAAACCAAAACATCTATTTTGATTTCGACAAATCAAACTTGAAACCTGAGGCCCAGATGGTTTTAAAGAAAAAGGCCGCGTTCCTCCGCTATAATCCCTCTTTTTCAGTCCTCATTGCCGGCAATTGTGATAATAGAGGCACCGAAGAATACAACCTGGCTTTGGGCGAGAGAAGGGCTGCGTCTGCGAAAGACTACCTGATGGCCTTAGGGATATCCGGTGACCGGATCAAAACGATCAGCTACGGGGAATTGAGACCGGCAGATCCTGCAAATAACGAGGCGGCCTGGGCCCTGAACCGGAGAGATACCTTTAATCTGTATCAGTGATAAGGGAACCGGTCCGGTTCGACCTAGCCATGTAGAACAAATGAGCCGACTTTATCGAAGACCTCGTTAACGGGTTGAGCCCGGCCGAAAAACCGGCCGGGCAGACGTTTACAAAGGCACCCTTGAGCAGGGATAAGCAGGGGGCTTCTGTTAAACAGTATCATCTCAACGGTTAGACGATGTTCAACAATAAGGTTGGCTCCTCTATTCTGGAGCGTGAGATATGAGAATTTTTTTCTCGATAAAATCTTTTGCCGTTCAATTGATTATCGTTATTTGTTCTCTCCTTTTCTTTTCCTCCTGTGTCACAGAAAAGGAGTTCTTGTATCTCAACGATCAGATGGTGGCCCTCAACAAACGGGTCGACAGTCTTCAGGAAGTCATGGACAGGAAACTCTCCACGGAACTGAATTCGGGGCTCATGTCGGTTCGAGAGCAGCAGGCAAAGGGAAAGGTTGAACTCGATAAGATCAGGGAAGACATGCAAGGGGTCTCAGACCGGCTGGACGATAACAACCGCCTTGTCAGGCGTGCCATTGAAAGGGATACCACTGCGCAGGACGATATGAGCGCACGTGTTGGTGACCTGAAAGACCGCATCTCAGAGTTAGAGACAAGCGTGAAACGGCTCAATGCATACCTTAGCCTCGAGCCGGTTGCCGGCGCCCAGGCACAGGATCAAAAAAAGGGACCCGTCATGGCACAGAGTCCTGAACCCCCTGCCCCGGTTGTCAAAGAACCGACCCCGGTCGTCAAAGAACCGGCCCCGGTTATCGAGAAACCTGACGTCTCTCCGGAGAAACGGCTGTATGATGTGAACCTCGCACTGTATCGAGAGGAAAGATATGAGGAAACGATTGCGGGGTTTAAGAATTTTCTTGAGAAATATCCTGAATCAGAGCTGGCTGATAACGCCCAATACTGGGTAGGAGAATCTTACATGGCCCTTAAGCAGTATGAGCAGGCCATTCTGGCATTCCAGCGTGTGATAAAGAAATACCCCAAAGGCAACAAAGTACCGAATGCGATTCTTCGACAGGCATTGGCCTTCTACGAGATAAAAGACAAGACCAGCTCAAAACTGCTTCTTAAGAAGTTGATCAAGCAATTTCCCAAATCGAGCGAGGCAAAAATTGCCAAGGGAAAACTGAAGGCAATGGAATAAATGTGGGCAACGGTATCCTTAGGGCTCGCGCAATACTGAGTTGTTTTTGCGCGAGCCCTTATCGCCTCTTCATAATAACATCATTAAAGGCCGACATGATATCGGTGCGGCTGATGACCCCAGCCAATTTGTCAGGATGATTTTTTTCTACCACAGGAAGTATGGCAAAGTCCCCGGCTGTAATCCTGGCAAGGGCTGTCAGCAGCGAATCCTGGCCCGTTACACTGACAACATCCCGGGTGGCGATATCGCCCGCGGTCAGGGAGTCGTCTCCCTTCTTGAATGCCGATCTCCAATCCGATAACGAAAGAATCCCCTCAAGCCTCCCCGAGGCATTGACTACCGGAAAACTGTTGAATCCCCGATCATAGATGAGGGCCTTGAGTTGATCGAGCCTCATATCAACCCTGACCGGTTCTGGCGACGGGTTCATGGCCTCTTTAACCGTGATGTCCCTTAACCTGCTCACGTCGCGATCGGGCGCCGCTGGCGCTATCTCATGGCCGGCCTTGATCTCCTGGACCCTCTGGTTGTAGAACTGGATCATTTCCCGTCGATCCAACATCCCGATGAGAACAGAGTGATCATCGTCCCTCACAACCGGCACCCTCTGGAGATTGCGGATCGTACATTTCTTAAACACCTCATTGAGGTCTTCCGACGGTGTTGTAAATATGATGTCGGAATTGGCCACATCCTTCATGCGGACCAAATCCCCGACCTCCTTATCAAAAATGACGCCCCGGATATCATTTATCGAGAATATCCCTGTCATTTTGTTGTCCCTGTTGACCACAGGATAATACTGCTGCTGGCTCAAGCTGAAAATCTTCCGGAAATCCTTCAGGCTCATCTCCTCCGGAATCAATCGTGCTTTCCTGAGTTGGCCGGTCAGTTCTTTGACCCTGATGGCGGCAAGGATGTCCACAAAGAAATCCCCCTTGTGGGCATTTGAATCTATCCTGGCCGGCACCTGTTTGTCGTAAATCGTCCATTTACGGGAGAGCAGGTAAGAAAGGGAACAGACTAAAAGACCGGGCAGGAGCAGGTGGTAGGAGTTGGTCATCTCGCACACAAAGATGATGGTGGAGATCGGCGTATTGGAAACACCGGAAAAGAAACCGGCCATCCCGACGACTACAAAGGCGCCGGGATGGGTAACGATGTTTGGCATGATCTGATGGAATATCCTGCCCACAGCACCGCCCAATGCCCCACCAATAACCACGGAAGGGCCGAATACGCCGCCGCTCCCCCCCGAGCCGATGGAGAAGGAGGTCGTCAGAATCTTTCCAAGCCCTAACGTCAGGAGAAACAGGGTGGGGAGCTGGTTATCCAGGGCAAGCTGGGCAAACCCGTATCCGAACGATAAGGTCTGAGGGAAGAAGAATCCGACGGCCCCGGTCAACAGCCCCCCGATAGCAGGTTTAATATGGTTCGGGATCTTTATCGAGTGGGCGATATGCTGCACGCCGAAAAAGGTCTTGACATACAGAAACCCGCCTCCTGCCAATACAAACGCGAGCACGGTATACGGCCCGAGTTCCAATGGGTTGCGGAAAAGAAAGTCCTCTGTCTCAAAGAGCGATCCCCATCCGAAACAGAGACAGAAAACACAGTATGCCACCACCGAGGAAATGCCGGCAGGGATGATCACTTCGGATTCAAACTCCGGGTCGCGGTAAAGCACCTCAGCCGCAAACAGGGCCCCTGCCAGTGGGGCCCTGAAAATACTTCCCACGCCCGCTCCCATGCCTGCTGCCAACATGATCCGGCGCTGACGGTCGGAGAGCTTTAACTGGGTGGCTAAAAAAGAGCCGAATCCGGCCCCGATCTGGGCGATAGGTCCTTCTCGACCGCCTGATCCACCTGACGTCAGGGTGACGGCGGATGCAATCGTCTTGATAATCGGGATTCTTCCCCTGATAAATCCTCCCTTGTTGTGGTATGCATCGATGGCCGCATCCGTGCCATGGCCTTCCGCCTCCGGTGCAAAGGTATAGACCAGCCAACCGCTGACAATGCCCCCGAGTGCCGGCAGGAACAGGAGGATCCATCGATTGAAAGGGGTTTGTGATGGCGCAAAAAGATGTGCCTCACCGGCCGGAGGCGGGGGCCGGTAACCGGCTAATTGATCCATAAGAAAATGAGACCCGATCTGGCATAGAAGATGAAACACGACAGATCCCAGGCCTGCAATAAGCCCTATCAGGATAAAATAAAACGCCCATTTCCCGGCCGTACTAATAGTGGCCGAGCTTGCCTTCAGGGTTTTCAGTTCAGGCCAGAGCCTGGTCTTTAATCTGTCCATCTTAAGTTTTGTGCCTCTTTGCTTTCTACCCTCAGGCGATCAGGCGTTTATTTCCAACCTGCCGCCCTCGTGATCGATCTCGGGAGTGTTGATCCCTACGTATCGAACCCTGGCGCCGTTTTCAAGGATAACCGTATCGCCGTCATAAACAAATACGACCTTATGATAAGGAAGACCGGTCAACGATAGAGAAAGGCCCGCTAAAATGGCTAAAATGATGAGGAAGGCAGATTTTCTAAATATCATGACCGATTTCTTTTTCTAATTTGTCAGAAGCAAGCTTGAAAAAGCGAAATATAAACAAAATTTTTAAATTTAATATCTTTTTATTTAGTATACATTATTAACAGGTTTTTTATTGACTTTAAAGTTTTCTGGTATTAAACTTTGTATTAAACGGTTGCCTGACACGATTTTGCATATCAGGTGATCTACCAGATAAATTCAAATATAAAGGAGCGTGCTATGCCAAAGATCATGACCACCAAAGAAATCGCAAAATATTTAAAATTACATGAAATTACAATCTGCAAATATGCGGCAGAAGGTAAAATTCCAGCAATCCGCATCGGCAGGGTCTGGCGATTCGACAAGGATGCGATTGACAGATGGATCAGCGGGGAACAAAAGAGCTGAGTTGAGGTCATTGATTGTCACGGATAATACCCTGGGCCTTTCGATAATCACGAATATAGGAGATAGGGTCTTCTCCAACGAATATAGGCTTCGAGGTCTGGCAACCATCTCTCCCTCATAACAGGAAGAGATTCGCCAGACTCGAGACCGCGCCGCAGGGATACACTGCCCATGATCATATCGATGGGCTTTTTTTTGTATTCATACTCGTACGGAGGTTGTTTCCACTCAAAATCCCGGGGGTGGACCTCCATGACAGCCTTCAATAGAGCGACAGAGGTGTCGTAGGGTCGGTACACGTGCGGGTCAAGGATGTGTAACATAAATCCGCGGCAGAGTTTACCTGCCCACTTATGGAATGTTGGCCGAAACAGATACTCCTGGAGATGACACCCCGTACTGACATCCGGGTCCAGGGCCTGTCGGATCGCTCTCGGGTCTAAATAGGGGGCGCCGAAGATCTCAAAGGGACGGCACGTTCCCCTGCCTTCAGAAAGATGGGTCCCTTCCCAGAGCACCTGTCCAGGATAGACACAGGCGGTTTCCGGAAACGGCATGTTTGGAGACGGCATCACCCAGGGCAACCCGGTCTCATTCCATAACATGCGCCGATGCCACCCCTGCATCGGGATGATTTCCAGATCGCAGTCAAGCTTGAACACCTGGTTGAAAACACGTGCCATTTCCCCGATCGTCAGGCCATGGCGCATCGGTAAACGATACGGCCCAACAAATGAATATAGCTCCGGCTCCAGAAGGTTCCCCTCGACCCCGTCTCCCCCTAATGGGTTGGGACGGTCCAAAACGACGACTTTCTTTCCAAATTTTGCGGCTGCCTTCTGGCAGTTGAGCATGGTGGAAGCAAAGGTGTATACCCGGGTGCCCACATCCTGGAGGTCTATGATCAAGGTGTCAATCAAGTCAAACATGGTTGACGTGGGGACCCTCGATTCGGCATACAGGCTGAAGACAGGAATCTTCAATGTCTCATCGTATGAATGGGAGGTTTCCACCATATTGTCCTGATCTTCGCCGCCATAGCCGTGTTGCGGGCCAAAAAGGGCCTTCAGTTCACCGGGAAACAGGCGCGAAATGACCTCCCTTGCAGTCGATAAGCGGCGATCGACGGAGGCCTGATTGGCAAGGAGGCCCAGCCTCTCGCCCTTAAGCGTTTTCCATTGTTCTGTGCGGATGCAATCAAGTCCGGTGAGGACAGGGTTCATTGTCAACAGATCCTCCGGTGCTGCGAACCTCGTTAAACAGTTGAGAGGTCAAATGGTTAAGGGGTTGATCTGTAACTTCTCAAAAAGTCCGGCAAAGGGGATTCCTTCAGAAAGGAATATATTTCCTCGGTGCCTCCCTGACGGCGCAGTGGCCTCTAAATGGCCCATCATATGAAAGATGACCCAGATGGTTCTGAATAAAGGGCTCCTTTGCGCCTGCTCAGAG